>JAHEKB010000013.1:2196-13976 GCA_024638525.1 Bacteroidota bacterium | reverse complement strand
AGCCATCAATTGGATCTAGAGCTCGATTTAGCTTAAGGGAACTATCTACTTCGATTCATTTCAGACGATGGAAGAAGTGCGAGTAAGAAATTGCAGCTGTAGTAATTAATTTTTAAACTCAGTCAGAGACGTCCTCGACTTTTCCCTTTGGCATTTCTTGCTGCAATAGACCACAGTTTCCCAATCTTTCTCCCATTTCTTTCTCCAGCTAAACGGTCTTTGGCAAACTGGACAAACCTTAGTTGGAAGATTTTTTTTCTGCACGCTTAGTGTTTGAAATGCCTTTTACCAGTAAAGACCATACTCATGCCTTTGGCATCACATGCGTCAATAGACAGCTGATCTTTTATCGACCCGCCAGGTTGAACCACCGCCGCTATACCCTCTTCTGAAGCTATTTCCACACAGTCGGGAAAAGGGAAAAATGCATCTGAGGCCATCACAGCTCCTTCAATATTGAAACCAAAGGCTTTAGCTTTACTAATGGCCTGACGCAGGGCATCCACCCTACTGGTCTGTCCGGTCCCACTGGCCAACAACTGTCCGTCTTTTGCCAGCACAATGGCGTTGGATTTAGTATTCTTTACTAGCTTTTCTGCAAACAGTAAATCGGATACTTGGCTGTTAGTTGGTTTTAATTTGGTCTTGCAGTCCAATTCGGCAGCAGATGCATAACTGTCATCCCTATCTTGAACTAGGCTGCCGTTTAATACGGTTCTCACAATCTGGCCTTTGAGCTGTTTTATGTCCCATTTCAACAGTATTCTTTTGCCTTTAGCAGAGAGTAAATCAATGGCTTCTTGGCTATATGACGGAGCAATGCATATTTCATAGAATATCTGATCAATCTCTACAGCAGTATCGCGGTCGAGTTCACCGTCGGTGATAAAAATCCCGCCAAATGCAGAGACCGGGTCTCCCGCCAATGCATCTTTAAACGCTTCTACTGCAGTTTCTCTTTGAGCGCAGCCACAAGCGTTGTTGTGTTTTAATACTGCAAATGAAACTATGTCACTTGAGCGGATATCCAGGAGTAAATTCACAGCGGCATCAACATCTAATAAATTATTATAGGACAAGTCCTTGCCACTAATTTGTGTAAATAGATCTTTTAGATTGCCACTGAAATAGGCAGATTGATGTGGGTTTTCACCATAGCGCAAAGGAATTCTTTCCACTCCTTGAAAATAATCAGAAATTGCTGAATCGTAGTGCCTTGTAACCCCAAAGGCTTCAGAGGCCAAGTATTTCCTGAATTCTTCACTTGTGTTTCCACCAGATTGCTTGTAGTGCTCCTCAAACTCTTGGTACTGGTCTTTGTGTGAGATGATAGCAGTATCGGCATAATTCTTTGCCGCGGCTCGTATAAGTGATATTCCACCAATATCTATTTTTTCAATGATTTCTTGATGCGATGCACCTGAAGCCACTGTATCTTCAAAGGGATAGAGATCTACGACGACTAAATCTATGGAAGGGATGTTGTGCTCTGCCAATTCAGCGAGGTCAGATTCATTGTTTCTTCTATACAGAATTCCACCAAAAATGGCTGGATGCAAGGTTTTAACCCTGCCACCAAAAACTGCTGGGTAATTGGTTTGATCTTCAACCCTGTGCACCTCAATTCCAAGGGTTTCCAAATACTTTTGAGTACCCCCTGTAGAGTAGATTTTCACTCCATTTGAGGCAAGAGTGCGAGCGAGGGAATCTATTCCATCCTTGCTAAAAACTGAGATTAAAGCCGACTGTATTTTCATTTGAGGGCAAATCTAGTCTCCCCACCCATTTTCAATGGTGGATAATCCTCAATATTCTACCTGTTTTTTAACATTCTAAAAAATGGTCTTGCCAAGACTCAAATGAAATACTCCTTCCCTAAACGTCCTGTTCTCTATTCCATAAGCGTAGTCCAGTGCAAAATTGTAACTGTACAAAGACGATCTCAGCCCCACTCCCACGGCACCGATCAGTGGATTCCTAATGTTGCGAACCTCAATGGTAAAACTCCCTCCGGGAGAGTCAAAAGTTTCACTGTTGAGTGCATTGGCATCATCATAAATGGATCGCCCATACAGCGAAGTTCCGAGGTCTGAAAATGCAACCAATTCCAACTGATCCAAAAGCTCTGAGAACACCGGTCTTTTCACCAATTGATCCAAGATCTTCCAATGAAGTTCCATATTGAGTATGGAGTATGAATTGCCGTTTCTGTAGTTCGTTGTGAATCCCCTAATGCCGTATAACATTCTGAAATAAGCTGGGTCTTTATATTGACTGAATGCCCTATTCTCCCATTGTGCAAGAACGTCCGTTCTAGTTCCTCCAAGAACAAAATAGGTAGGGTCAGTGCCCATAGATGTACCGGCCCTTAAACGCCCGGTAAATCTCCAAGTTTCTCCAAGGTGCTTAGAAGCATCGAGTGACCCATTTATGTTTAATCCCCAACCTTCTTTATTGGTCATGAGGTATGGCTGTCCTTTGGCACTAAAGGTCAACAACCATTTCTTGTTCCAATGCGGGTTGTTCCTTTTGTGTTTCCAAATCATGCCGAGTGTCGTGGATATTCTTGACCGAAACCTACTGCCCTGTTTCAAGGTCTCAAGATCGGTTCCCAAGTGCAATTCCTCATCGTGTCGAAACTCCAATTGTTGAAAGAAATTCAGGCCGCCATTCCCTTTGACCACATAGGTTAAACCCAAGAGATTGGTTCGATCTTTATTGACATCTGCATCACTGAGTAATGAAAGCCTTTGCCGGTGTAAAAACGTAAAATTTAGAGGTAGA
Organism: Bacteroidota bacterium; assembly: GCA_024638525.1. Lineage (GTDB taxonomy): Bacteria > Bacteroidota > Bacteroidia > NS11-12g > UBA9320 > JAHEKB01. Next base: position 11,192 of record JAHEKB010000013.1, on the reverse strand, counting down.
TCCCCTTTAAAAAGGCTGTATGTTAGGTTGACATCTCTATTTTGCCAAAATCGGAAACCCACATAATCCAAATTGAGATTTTTATTGTTGAATTGATTGGAAACTCCACCGCCAAATCGGATTCCCAATGCATTTGGCAGGTAGTACTCTGCCGCAGTTTCAAAGGGCAAATCTTGAGTTACTAATAGTTCGTTAAATACTTGGACATAAAAACTGGATGGAATCGTATTATCAGGAGCCACACTTAGACTCGCTTCCTTTCTTCTCCGTTCATCTTCCAATTTCTTTAACGAATCATAATTAGAAAGGGTAAAGTCACTATTTGGGGGAATGGGATTGATAAACGTATAATTGGGTAAGGAGTCTTTGTCAGGTTCATAGCTGGGGTCGACGACTTCTTCGTAGTCCAATTCCCTGTGAACTGAGAAATAAGTGGGTGAAACAGAATCATAGATGTAGAGATCGTTTATCTCCACAGGATCAGTCACGTAGAGGGCAGAGCGATCCAATCGCCCCACGTATTCTGCAAAAAAGGAGTCCGAGCTCTGATGGAAAGCTATATCCGACCTATAATCTGTAAGGTATTGGATCTCGTCTTTTTGAAGATCTAGCCTTACCCCATTGTATACCCCATTTTTGTTCATATTGAACAGTAGGCTTCCATCCGAATTGACAATCAGTTGCCGCAGGTCATACACCGTTTCAAACAAGAGCAGACTGTCTTTCTCACCCATTTTAAGAAGCTCTCCAAAGCCCTGCCAATCAGATTTAAATACCACCCAATTTCCTTGATTGTCTCTGACAAAGTCTTGGACATAGCCCTCAAAACTTCTCTCCTTACTCAAAAAGAAGCCCATTTCTGCATCGTATATCCGATACAGCGTACTTTTTTAAAAACCGGCATCCATAGCATAAATGGATTGACCAATTCTCTTGATGCAAGAAGCACGCAAACTGAGTCCAATTGTCTCTTTACCCGGTCTTAAAACTTCCAACGTTTGATCGTTTTGCACAAAGAGCATTGGACCCAATTCAGATACATGTATACTCCCACTGAAGGAGGGCATAGGTTTCTGCCGGTTATTTAAGCTCAGCAGCGTATTTGCACCCTCTGGACTGACATGTACCAATTTGATCCTGTTGATGCCTTTCAATAGTGCATAGTGCTCAGTTGGAGCTAAAACTAATAGATCTATTAGCTCATCTTCGGGATATTGCATGCCTCCTACCGGTATCCTTTTCCTCTGATCTTGCAAATAGGCCACATTATAATATTCTTTCCATTCTCGAAACACCTCAGATGGCCCTCTTTGAAATGAATAGTATAGTGCCGTATGGAATTTTCTAGTCAATCTTGACATATAGAGCACTGTAGGCAAGGAGTTTAGTCCGTAGTTATCAGTGATAAACTTAATAAAAGAGGCACCTTTAATGACATCGTACTTTTCTGGAATTTGATTGAAGTGAGTAAAACCGACCTGCTCATAGACCATTCTCCATCTATTGTCCGTCTCTGCACTCCATTGGTCACCCAAATAGAACTCTAAACCCTGAACAAGCCAGGTGGGCAAATACAGCAGGTTTGCATTCCTAATTTGGTCTTGAAAACTCACCCCATACATCATTTCGTTAAAGATCAACATCCCACATTGTTTGCGGAAAGATTTGATGATCTCGCTCGGGGGATCCATCGTATTGATAACCATCCTGAATTTTAATCCTTCAACCAAACCCGCCCTACTTCCATCGTGACCGAAACGCTCCTGTAACAACTTGTTTTCCTGAGCTGAATTATTGATCAGAAATAGATTGATTTTATTGTTGAGATGATAATTGAGTTGATTCTGAAGAATAAACAGTTGTTGCTTAAACGGCTCTGTAAGTTTCTCAATGGCCTGAACTTCATGATGCAGGTAAAAAAAATTGAAATCTTCTATCGCATAGAGGTGCCAATCGCCCTCTTTTGGCTGAGCAAAAGCGCTTTGTGACACTGCGATGGTCAATAAGGTCACCAGGATGTAAATGCTCCTTCTGATATACATGCAATATAATAGTAACGTATCCCAATTTGAAATAGCATTAGCTATTTTTGTAAGATGCAAAAAGATCCTCAATACTATATCGATCTAGAATACAAATACGGTGCACATAACTACAAGCCCCTTCCGGTTGTTCTTGATCGCGGAGAAGGCATTTTTGTTTGGGATACCGAAGGTGTAAAATATTATGATTTTCTTTCTGCATATAGCGCTGTTAATCAAGGACATTGCCATCCAAGCATAGTGAATGCCTTAAACCAGCAAGCCCGTCAGCTCACACTTACTTCAAGAGCCTTTTACAATAGTTCGTTGGGCAACTTTGAAGAATACATAACAAACTATTTCGGCTACGACAAGGTATTGCCTATGAATACCGGTGCCGAGGCAGTTGAAACAGCCCTTAAACTATGCAGAAAATGGGGCTATGAAAAGAAAGGTATTGAAGAAAATAAGGCTGTCATAGTCTTTGCGACAGAAAACTTTCACGGAAGGACATTGGCCATCGTTTCAGCTTCGACGGATCAAGACAGCAAAGGAGGATTCGGACCTTATATGCCAGGTTTAGAAATAATAGAATACAATGATCTAAACGCACTTGAAGAAGCTCTTAGGGATTCTAATGTTGCCGGTTTCATTGTGGAGCCCATACAGGGCGAAGCGGGTGTTGTAGTTCCTGACGAAGGTTATTTGAGCAAAGCATATGAATTGTGCAAAAAGAACAATGTACTTTTTATCGCGGACGAAGTACAAACAGGGATAGCCAGAACCGGTAGACTATTGGCCGTAGACCACGAAAATGTTAAAGCAGACATTCTTATTTTGGGCAAAGCACTTTCTGGAGGTGTGCTTCCTGTTTCTGCCGTATTAGCCAATGATGATATCATGCTTTGCATTAGACCAGGTGAACACGGATCTACATTTGGAGGTAACCCACTATCTTGTAAAGTGGCAGAAGCTGCGTTGAAAGTAGTAAAGGACGAAAAGCTAGCTGAAAACGCAGAAGCAATGGGCCAGATATTTAGAGAACGCATGGCAAACATTGATTCACCCTTGGTAGAACTGGTTAGGGGAAAAGGATTATTGAATGCCATAGTGATTAAACCTTTCGGCGAGAACAAAACCGCTTACGACGTTTGTCTTGCCATGAAAGAAAAGGGATTATTGGCCAAACAGACCCATACCCATATCATTCGATTTGCTCCCCCATTGGTCATCAATAAAGAAGAGATTATGCAGGCCTGTGATATTATAGAACAAACCATACTGGAACTGACACCGGAATTGGTTTGATCATAGAATAGGTTCTCCGTTAGGGATAGGCATTGAGTTTTGCCTAATTATCAATTTTTAGCGATCTCTTTTATTTGAGAGGCCTGGCATCTTATCAGACAGGAGGGCTTTGCCCCAAAGCCTTAACAAAAAACCGATAGATATTTTATATTTCAAGCTTGAAACAAAAGCTGTTACTCCTTCACGGCGCACTGGGTAGTAAAAAACAATTTGAAACCATAGAGGGCCTATTGGCAGGTGAATTTGAGACATTCAGTTTAAATTTTTCAGGCCATGGAGGCTACGGATCCTCTCAAGCATTTAGCATGGATTCTCTAGCCCGGGAAGTGGTTGATTACTTAGACCAAAATAACATCCCCACAGCCCATGTATTTGGCTATAGCATGGGTGGCTATGCCGCTTTAAAGGCTGCACGTAAAGCACCGGAAAGAATAAAAACCGCAGTAACCTATGGCACAAAGTTCAATTGGAGTCTGGAAGCAACTGAGAAAGAACTCAAGTTCCTGAATCCTGAGATTACTGAAATCAAGGTGCCTCAGTTCGCGGCCAAACTCAAACAAGAACATCAACCTTTAGACTGGAAAAAACTCATGCACCATACGGCAATTATGATGCAGGGGCTGGCCCAAGGTCAAAAACTAGATGCAGAAGCGTTGCGTTCTATTGATATACCAGTTTCCATTGGAATGGGATCAGAGGATCATATGGTCAGCTTCCAAGAGTCTAAAGAAGTATCTCAACTCTTGGGAAATGCACGATTGAAGCTCATCCCCGAAGGGGTGCATTCTTTAGAGAAGAATGACCCATCAACCATCGCAGCAATCATAAGCTCCGAAATATCCGCTATGCATAAGATCAGCTTTCGGGATGCGGACATCAAAGATCTACCTCTATTAGAGAAATGGGACAAAGAAGAACACCTGCAGCTTGCTGATCCATCAAAAGAGAATTGGAAATATGAGCTGGATCGGACAGCGCCGTGGAGAGAACAATGGTTAGCTTTATTGGGAAAGAAAGCAATTGGTTTTATTCAAATCATAGATCCACATCTAGAAGAATCCAATTATTGGCAAAATGCCGATAAAGGCAAAAGGGCAATTGACATCTGGATAGGCGAAAAGGACTTCCTTAATAAAGGATACGGAACACTCATGATGAAAGAAGCTTTGAAGCATTGTTTCGAACAATCAGGCGTCAATGAAGTTCTTGTTGACCCCTTAGAATCCAACATCGATGCAATCCGTTTCTATAAAAGACTGGGGTTTAAATCACAGGGAATGAGAACATTGGGCAATGATCAATGTGAAGTTTTTGCCTTGTCTAAAAGCGATTGGAGGACTGCTTAGCTCACGCCAACTCCGATCAAGCTTGTGGTTGTAGACCTATCAATTCTCACCTCAACATACTCCCCTCTTTTGTAGTTTGACTTGGGGAAAATGCAGGTAATGTTCTGATCTGTTCGGCCCATCCACTCATCCTTATTCCTCTTGGACTCTTTTTCGATAAGAACCCTGAAGGTTTGGCCCTCTCTTGCTTTGTTCTTGCGTTTGCTCAGCTCGTTCTGAATCTCAATGACTTCGGAAAGTCTCCTTTTTTTCACCTCTTCTGGAACATCATCTTCAAATTTTCTAGCTGCCAAGGTTCCCGGTCTTTCAGAATAGAAATACATATAAGAAAAATCAAAATTTGACGCTCTCATCAAATCTAGGGTATCTTCATGTTCCTCTTCTGTTTCTGAACAAAAACCAGTAATGATATCTGAACTCACTCCACAGTCTGGCATCAATTCTCGAATTCTTTTCAATTTGCCGTCATACCAATCGCGATCATAGGTACGGTTCATTTTATCCAGTATCCTGGAATTTCCGCTTTGTGCTGGCAAGTGAATGTATTTACAAATATTCTCATGCTTGAGCATGGTATAGAGCACCTCATCCGTTATATCCTTGGGGTGGGAAGTAGAAAAACGCACCCTCAATTCGGGGCTAACCTTGGCAACCATATCGAGCAAATCAGCAAAGTTCACACTTTGGGCTTTTTCTTCTTCAGTCAGCTTTTTAAAGTCCTTTTTCGGTCCGCCGCCATACCAGAGATAAGAATCGACATTTTGCCCTAATAAAGTCACTTCTTTATATCCCGATTCAATCAATTGCTGTGCTTCCTTAACTATGCTCTCTGGGTCTCGACTTCTTTCTCTTCCCCTGGTAAAAGGCACCACACAGAATGAACACATATTGTCACAACCACGGGTAATTGAAATGAAGGCGGTCACTCCATTTGAATTGAGTCTGGTAGGTTGAATCTCACCATAAGTTTCTTCCAGGCTCAGAATCACATTCATGGCCTTTCTTCCGTCATAGACTTCGCTCAACAGTATTGGCAATTCTCTGTAGGCATCCGGACCAGCGACGATATCCACTAATTTTTCCTCTTCCAGAAGTTGCTTTTTCAACCTCTCAGCCATGCATCCCAGAATCCCGATAGTGAGTTCCTTGTTCTGCTTTTTGTTGTGTCTTAAGGCTTTCAGCCTATGCCTAATTCTCTGCTCCGCATTGTCTCGAATTGAGCAGGTGTTGATGAAAATGATATCTGCCTCCTCTTCAGTTGCCACATTGTGAATGCCATTTTCGGCCATGATAGAAGCGACAACTTCGCTATCTGCAAAATTCATGGCACATCCATAGCTTTCTATGTACAATTTCTTAGTATCCAAAGGAGATAATCCGATTTCCATAACGGGCTGCAAAAATAAGCTCCATTCAGAGTATTGTAATAATTAGATGTTGAGCCAAAGCTTTTTGTCTATCAAAGATGCTTGTCGCCAGCAATCCTTATACTTGTTATATGAAAAACCTGTTGCTGTTAGCATGCAGCTTTTTAATTCTTTTCGTTTCGTGTAAGCAAGAGTCCATTGAGCCACAAGCCATGCAAGAATACTCTGGCTGCTTGATCAAAACTCTCGAAGAAGGGGGAGTAAGTACATTGTTCGAATATGAGGGATCAACACTGTTAAGAGCCATTGATGATTTTGGAGACACGAGCCGCATGACCTACGACGCCAATGGTCGATTGGTTAAAATCAGTGCAGATGAAAGCTTTGCTAACTTTCAATACAGTGGAGACCGCGTTGAGCTTATCCGGCGATTCGACTTTGGTAGCTACTCCAACCTCTACAAACTGAGCTATACCGATGATTTTATCAGTAGGGTAGAAAGTTACTTACCAAATGACAGTTTGAGAGCAGTGCAAATTTTAGCTCTTGAAGAGGACAGTAACGGCAATATTTCAAGCATGTTTCTGGACATATTAGACCCCAATAGTGGCAATTATTTGCGTTTCATTCAGGCTGACAACATTCAACTCGATGGGAAAAACAATCCCTTTAACGAACACATTGCCTTTGTCTACCTCAATATAGACAATCCCTTTGCCTACGGGCCATCAAATGTGATTGATGCAGATCTCACGGTGTTTGGACTTCCTTCGACCATGGATACTCGATATGAATACAATCAGAGAGAATATCCCACCGAGGCGGACATAGACATCCCTGATGGGGACAGACATATGTTCTTTACCTATAAGTGCTTCTAGAGTCAATGAAATTCAAACTGGATGTTGAGATAGAGAATAAACCTATTCTAGAAGATTGGTGTAAAGTGGTTCTATTAGGTTCTTGTTTTGCCGAAACGCAATCCTCACGATTCCAAAACATGGGGTTTGATGTCTTGAAAAACCCCTTTGGGATAATGTATAATCCCATCAGTCTATTCACAATTATTGAACGAGCATGTCTTGAAAAGCGCTATACTTCTGAGGATTTTGAAAAAGTTGATAACTACTACTTTAGCTGGGAACATCACGGCAAATGGAGATTTGATTCCATCCAGTCTGCGATAGATCAATCCAATCGACAACTAGAAGAATTAAATAACTACTTAAAACATGCAGGCTTGGTAGTTTTGACCTTTGGCAGCTCAATAGTACACCAGCTCAAGGCAAAAGATGTAGTTGTAGCCAACAACAGAAAACTCGCTTCCTCCAGTTTCGAGATCCAACAGCTATCTGTGTCAAAATGTGTCGAGTGCTTCGATAGGATTAAGTCTTTGGTGCAGACCGTAAACCCAGAAGTAGAAGTGGTTAGTACCATCAGTCCAATCCGCCACATCAAAAGCGGTCTGCAGCCGAATTTATTGAGCAAATCCACGCTTAGAGTCGGACTGGCTCAATCCAAATTGAACAGTGGTTATTTCCCCGCATACGAAATATTCACAGATGAACTCCGGGATTATAGGTTTAGCAAAGAAGATCTCGTGCATCCCACCGAACAAGCAAGTGAATATATTTGGACTCGATTTCTTGAATCACACTGTGCTTCGTCATTCTTGAATGACCTCGAGAAAGTTGCTGCATTCAGAAGATTAGAAGCTCATCGCCCTATTCACGATCCGGAGTCTCACGAACAAAAAGTAAGTCTTAGTAGGGAGCAACTTTTAGGACTTTTTCCTATGCTTAAATTGGTTTGAGTTGCCTAGCTGAGAAAAGAATAGGTGCAACCAATTCTTCTATCTTTGTGTCCAATGCATATGAGATTCTTATTCCTTGTCGCTTTCAGCCTATTCATCTTCAACAGTTTTGCTCAATACAACAACCCGTATAGAATTACCTACGACGGAAGCAATTATTATGTAACCAATAAGGGGAATGGCACAGTCACGGAGATTGATGCCAATTTCAATACCTCCACAGTGATCAGCGGCCTCTTTTCACCCAACGACATTTTCTTTGGAACATTTGCGGGCAACAGCGCCATTGCAATAGTAGACAGTAACCAAGTCAAATTATTCGACCCATCCACTTTTGGCTCAATAATAAACATCGGAGTCACTGGGGCAGTGGAAGCTCATGACGGCGTCTTTAACCCTAACAACAGCAATGAATTCTTCATCAGTGATCGAGGAGGAAACAAGATCATTAAGGGAAGTATTGGCGCGCCGCCTTTCTACCCTATCACCTATACGACATTGATAAACAATATCTCCAAACCTGCAGGGATGATCTTTGACCACAGGGATAGATTATTGGTAGTCACAGACACCCTTAATGCCGAAATCCATTGGATTGATATCAGTACGGGATATGACTCGCTTGTCTTTAGCGGAAACATCGACAATTTCAATGACATCAGTCAAGACAATCAGCGCAACTATTATGTCAACAGTTGGGATGATGACTACTTGTACAGAATGGATTCGCTGTTTGACAATCCAAGTCGCTTGATCGCCTTCAACAATCCAGCCGGTATGTATGTCAACTCCAATTTTGATTATTTGGCAATGTGCTGCTACAACTGCAATAAAATCGAGTACCTGAGCTATCATCTGTTCAGTCCTCTCGGCAAGGTAACCACCTGCGAAACCGATTCATTTTTCACAGATTTCAGCCCAATCTACAATGGGATAGGTACATACAACAGCAATAATCAATGGATACTTGAATTATCGGACAGCACAGGAAGCTTTGCAGCTCCAATCCAATTAGCCACACTGAATGCTGATACGGTGCCGCCATTTATTGAATCGATTCTTCCCATAGGAAATTATGCAGACTCGGGACATATGTTTCGATTTAGGTCTACATCACCACCTGTCACCAGCTATTTTTCCG
>JAHEKB010000013.1:0-2186 GCA_024638525.1 Bacteroidota bacterium | reverse complement strand
ATATACGACTGGACAAGCGGAGAATACTTAAGCGATAGCATCAGCGCTTCAGCAAACTTTAGTGGTGCTCCTGTAGGTTCGTATAACCTAGAATTGATTACCTTGGATACCGTCTCCACCTGTGGAAACACGAATCAGCTACAAATCAATGTTGGACCAAACTTGAGCATCCCTCAGTTAGCCGACTCCTTGGCCATATGCCCAGGTGATTCCGTACAAGTGGGTGTTGATGGATTGCCTTACTTCTTCAGTTGGTCTGGTTCTGATTCCCTGAGCAGTTCTTCTGTTGGCAACCCGAATTTTTACGACATTCAGAGCGTTAAACTCCAGGTCATTTTTAGTGATTTTGATTTGACGTGTTCAGGTTCAGACAGTGTCTTTGTAGAGGTGTATACCCTTCCTAGTCTCGGCGTATTAGAAAAGCCGCACGACAGTGCATGCATTGCAACAGATTTTAATCTGGGGCTTAATTTAGATGCAAATGTGACGTACAATTGGAGTAGCGTTGGCGGACCGGTGAATTCAGACCCTCTCAACCCGATTTTCAATTTTAACCTTGCTGGTGATTTTACCATCGATGTGCAAATGCTTGATCAAAATAGCAATTGCATGAGTGATGATAGCCTTGTGGTTCGCATTCACCCCAAGCCCACACTATTCCCATTTCCTACCTATACAGAACGCACATGTAGAACTGATGTGCATACCCTCGAATTAAATGCTGACACTTCATTTGAATACGATTGGAGTATTAAAGAAGGTATGGTCTTTAATTCAGACAGTTCTAGGCCTTCATTTCAGGTAATACTGCCCATTGATCGAGATAGTATTTTCGTCAACTTTTTAGACCGCAATGGTTGTTCAGCGATGGAAAATATGATATTGGATATTCTTTATAAACCAGACGCTATAGCATTGACAGAAGGCAACGAAGCCGGAACAAACTACGTAGTGAGTGATGATCAGCGAATCATTGATGAGTTGAATGTGAGCAACCCCAACCTAATGATTCAATGGTATGTTAATGGAGTTGAAGTCCAAACCAATGTGGACTCCATTGGTTGGTTTCTGAGAGATGACTTCAGCCACGGCGATACAGTTCAAGCAAAATACACGCGCTTAAATGGTCCTGACACCTTATGTACATTTTGGTCTGATGATTACATAAAGACCAATTTAGGAAGTGTAGAAGAAGTGCTCAACTCCATATATATCTATCCAAATCCAATAAAGAATGGATCAGCTGTCCACTGGACCAGCAATTTACAGATTGAACAGCTTCGAATTACAGACTTAGGAGGTCGAGAGATTGAACAAGGGCCTCTTGAAGAAGTAAGATTAGAATCCAGTGGCGTTTATTTCTTGCACTTCAAAAGCAGGCATAGATGGTATGTAAAACGTCTAATCGTCTACTAACCTACTAATCAAAGCCACACAATGCCAGCGATATAGAGCGCAATGATCAATTGAAGCAGTCGATGTACCCATTTTTTTTTCCTTACAACTTCTTTGGGTAACATGAGCAAAGAAAAGAGGTCTAAAAAACCAATAACTGCCATAATTACAATTAAGGGTAGCTTGTCTAACATGCTGATCAATAGCAAATTTGGCAATAAACTGATCGCCATTAGAACCTGAAAAACTCTGATACTGGGAATCACTCCAATGGTTGTTGCAATGGTCTTGTATCCAAGTATGACATCGCCTTTAACAGATCTAATGTCCTTATATACTTCTCTGGAGAAAAGAATGAGAAAGAGGGAGAAACCGTAGACCAAAAATCCGGCTGTGATCATTTGAAAGTAAAGCAGTAGACTAAAAAAGGCCGTAACTGCTAAAAAGCTTGCCGCAAATTCTCTGATAAACATCATTTTGGAAAGCTTGTGAGAATAGAACCACAGTGCTAATCCATATGCGACAAAAAAGACACCTATTCTCCACGAAGCCCAAAAGGCAATCAATGTACCTATGCAGTTTAGCAACAAATAGAGTCGCAATGTGAACCCTCTATTCACCAAATGTTGAAAGCGGGCCTTTTGAGGTCTGTTTATCAGGTCTCTTTCTGCATCATAGAAATTGTTAATGATGTTGCCAGCTGCCAGAAATAAGGCCGTCGACCAAATAATTGCATGAACTTTCCACTCAGACAAACTGTGTAAAAATTCATCTCTGGTATGAAAAGCAAA
>JAHEKB010000184.1:3247-4999 GCA_024638525.1 Bacteroidota bacterium | reverse complement strand
TGAATACATTCAGCAGTCGCGCGGCAAAATCATTTACACCAAATAGACTCATACTAGCAGCTTGCAGCCATAAAAAAACAGGAGGTTTCTCCCAAAAGGGCTCATAATTTATTTGGACATTGAACCAGTTTGAAGTCACTAACATCTCTCTGGCTGACTCTGCAAAATTTACTTCGTCCCAATCAAACAATGGCACCTTACCCAAAAAGGGAATAAAAAGAATCAAGTAAAAGCATACCAAAGTGATTGCAACCAGATCCTTGTGCTTCATTTGGATTTGTATAATCGTTTATTTGACCACCGCGAGGACCATTTGTCCTCTAGCCCCCAGAACACCATAGCTGCGATAAAGCTTCCTAGACAGGCACCTGCGACTACATCCATTAGGTAATGTTGACCCAAATACATTCGGGATATCCCGACTAAAGATGCAATTACTGCGGCAATCACCTGCATATATCTTTTCTTTAGGCTGAAAGCCAAGATGGAAAACATACAGAATGCGGCAGTGGTATGACCGCTTGGAAAAGAATAGTTTTTGTGGAGTTCAATTCCCTCTATTTGTCTCAATTGATCTTGGTATAGGCTAGAAGGTCTATTATTTTTTTCAAAGACTTGAGTCTTGAGCAATTGAGCACTACCTGATGCAATTCCAATGGAGATCAAAAAGATAAAAAGGTACTTGGGTGGTTTGCTTGCAAGCAAGACTAGACCGACGATTAGCCCCCCTGTCCACTCGCCCATCCGAGTCAATCCACTGAACAGTGGATCCAGCAATGGGGTGTTCATTCCATTCAGTCTCAAAATCGCTTCACCTTTAGGAAAACTCAACATAATGAGCAATCCTATCAGGATAAAGCTCAAGACAAAGCCAAAATACCACCTATACTGCCTTAGCATTAAATGCATAAAGGCTTCAAAAATAGAGTACTAAAGTAGTTTATTTACCAAAAATTGCTTTATTTGAAACCGCTAAAAAGAAGCAGAGTGGAAAGGAAAAAATTAGAGTTGGAGTTTGTAATCAGGTCTTCTCCGCAAATCTTATTTCAATACATCTCAACGCCCTCCGGATTAGTGGAGTGGTTTTGTGACGATGTAAACATCAAAGGAAGTAAAAGGTATTTCTTCGTTTGGGAAGGCGAACCAAATGAAGCCGAATTGGTAAAACGGGTCAATGGTAAATACATCAAGTTCCGCTGGACCGAAGGAGCTGCAGATGAATTTTTCCAATTCGAGGTGACAAAAGATGAATTGACCGGAGACATAGGGTTGGTCATTACAGATTTCGTTGACGAGGATGAGGCAGAAGAAATGTCTCTTTTATGGGAAAGTCAAGTCAGTGATCTTAAACACGCTCTGGGACTAGCTTAGTACTTTTCATTTAGGTCTTCCCATTCGCCCTTAATTGAGTCAACACCCTCTTCAATATTGTCTTTAAGGGAGTTTAAACCCTCTTGGCCGCGTCCCAATAAATTAGAATTTAACGGCAGTAAGGAGCGTACAAATTGATCGTATTTACCTTCCACTTGTCTTGATTTTAAACACCCCAAGGATTGCTGTTTTACAGAAGTTAAACTCTTATGTAAAACAAAAGCCGCTTTAGCTCGATCTTGCTGAATCTGCACCAATTCCAAACTATCAAACCTCGCTTCGAGGTCGGTGCGCAGCTTGCTGACTATGCAATCACATATGTCTTGATCTCCACCTTGTTCACAATACTGCTTTTCTAAGTTTTCCAGACTGCCAATATTG
>JAHEKB010000184.1:0-3237 GCA_024638525.1 Bacteroidota bacterium | reverse complement strand
GATCACGCCAATTATCCGCACAATAATTTTAGTCACAAAACGAACAATAAGGGATAAAACTATGATTGAGATGATAATGCCAATGCTGGTGCTCATGGAAAAGAAGTTCAAATAAATGATTAGAATGATAATGTCAAACTTTCACGACAATTATATTGCACCCTGTGCAGGAGATAGAGCGAATTCAATGTAAAAAAGTTGCAGTGGTCTTATTGGGCTACAACAGTAGAGACCTTTTACTCAAATTTGTTCCATCCATTCTCAAGACAGATTATGAGGACTTTGATCTGGTTTACGTGGACAATGCTTCAAACGACGATTCGGTGCACTTGGTTCAAACTGAATTTCCAAAGGTGAAAATCTTTCGCATCTATGAAAATCAGGGTTTCACGGGCGGTTACACCGGATCCTTACCCTACATCGATGCTGAGTATTTTGTACTTCTCAACTCAGATGTCCAAGTAGAACCCAATTGGCTCAGTGAGCAAATGAAGCGCATGGATGCGGATCCAAAATTGGGTGCTTCTCAGCCTAAACTGCTGCACTACCACGATAAAGAACGCTTTGATTATGCAGGAGCCAGTGGTGGATTCATTGATAAATACGCATACCCATTTTGTAGGGGTCGAATATTTGATCGGGTTGAAAAGGACCGCGGACAATACAACAGTATTGAGGATATTTTTTGGGCTTCAGGAGCTGCCTTATTGATTCGAGCTGAACTTTACCACCAGTTGGGAGGCTTGGACAATGACTTCTATGCACATATGGAAGAAATTGACCTCTGCTGGAGGGTAAAAAATGCGGGATACCGAATTGAAGTTGTACCCTCAGCTGTGGTGTATCATATGGGTGGAAGTGTAATCACATATGGTAGTTATGAGAAAATCTATCACAACTTCCGAAACAACCTGGTCATGATGTATAAGAATCTACCTTCAAATCTTGTATATAAGAGACTTGTCGTCAGAGCGATGCTCGACCTCATTGCTGCATTGCAAGCCTTGTTAAAGGCGAGATTTACAGAGTGCAAAGCAATCTTGGCCGCAGAATTCAACTTTTGGACCAAGCTCGCTAAGTGGAAGAAAAACAGAAATCAGGCGCAATCTGTTGTTGGCAACGAAAAAAGCGTTTCAGCTGTCTATGACAAGAGCATAGTTTACTCTTTCTTTGTAAAGGGACTAAAAAGCTTTAATCAATTGAAGTTTTAGACAATAAATTAGTAAGCTTGCGCAGAATTCAGACACATGAAGGTTGTAATTTTTGCTGGAGGAAAAGGAACTCGAATCTCAGAGGAATCACACTTGAGACCAAAACCAATGATAGAAATTGGAGGAAAGCCCATTCTCTGGCATATCATGAAGATATATTCGGCATATGGGATCAATGAATTTGTGATCTGTCTCGGATACAAAGGGAGTTATATTAAGGACTATTTCCTCAATTATTATATGTATAACTCGGATTGTACTGTAGATCTTAGTGATAACAGTGTGCAGGTTCACAACAGCAATTCAGAAAATTTTAAAATAACCTTGGTAGATACGGGATTGGAGACATTGACAGCGGGGAGATTGAAAAGGGTTCAGAAATATGTAGACGACGGTGACTTTATGCTCACCTATGGCGACGGAGTTGCCGATGTCAATATCGAGGAACTGCTGGCATTTCACAAAGAGCGAAATAAAATATGTACAATGACTGGAATACAACCCGGTAGTCGCTTTGGCGTCTTGGAGATGAATGAGCGGCAAGAGGTGCTAAATTTTGCAGAAAAACCAAAGGATGACGGCAATTGGATCAATGCGGGATTCTTTGTACTCAGCCCAAAGGTGTTTGATTTTATAGCTGAAGGTTCAGACCGAGAAATGTGGGAGAATCAACCCTTAAATGATCTGGCCAAAGCAGGTGAGATTGGCGTTTACAAGCACCATGGGTTCTGGAAATGCATGGATACTCTTCGAGACAAGAACGACTTAGAAAAAATGTGGGCTTCGAAGCCCGAATGGAAAGTATGGGAATGAAAGTATTGGTCACCGGACATAAGGGCTACATAGGACCTCATCTAGTGGACTTGCTCCAAAGCAGTGGTCATGAAGTCACTGGAGTTGATGTAGAACTTTTTGAATCTTGCCCCTGGGAAACCTTACCGCAAGCTGACCATGAGCTTAAAATGGACTTCAGAGACCTGAGTATTAATCAGCTCAGAGGTCACGACTGCGTGATGCATTTGGCGGCCATTTCCAATGACCCTATGGGGGATTTGGTAGAAGAACTGACTTATAAGGTGAATCGCGAAGGTTCAATTGAGCTCGCTCGCAAAAGCAAGGAAGCTGGAGTGCCGAGATTTCTATTCAGCGGCAGTTGTTCGGTATACGGTAAAGGTGCAAGCCTTGACTTGGACGAAAATGCAGAGCTCAACCCCATAACTGCTTATGCTCATTCTAAGATTGCAACTGAAAAAGCGGTCAGCGCCATGGCAGATGAGCAATTCTGTCCTGCGTATTTGAGAAACTCTACAGCATACGGCCATTCTCCTAACCTCAGAATAGATTTAGTGGTGAATAATTTGTTGGCCTGTGCATTTGCCAAGGGAGACATTAGGATTATGAGCGATGGAAGTCCATGGCGACCATTGATACACTGCAGAGATATAGCCAGGGCATTTGTCGCTTTCTTAGAAGCACCTCGAGAAGATATTTACAACAGAGCAGTGAATATAGGAGGGAACAGCGAGAACTATCAAGTCAAAGATGTGGCGGACCAAGTGCAAGCCTTATTGCCAGATGCCAAAATAATCTATACGGGTGAGCTAGGTGAAGACCCGAGAAATTACAGGGTAAACTTCGATCGCTTATCAGCGGTTTTACCCACCTTTGAACTTGAGTACGATCTTGCAAAAGGTATGAACGAACTCTTTGAAAAGTATCAGGAACACCAATTTGATGAAAAGGACTTTGACGGCGATCAATTCGTAAGATTGAGAACACTTAAACACAGATTGAATAGACTGGGATGAAATTTACAGAGACTAAACTCAAAGGGGCTTATATCATTGAACTAGAACCCTTTGTAGACCTCAGAGGTTCCTTTGCAAGAACCTTCTGCGCCAATGAATTCGCCGAACATGGATTAAACACCAATATGCCTCAAAGCAATTTGAGTGTCTCAGGACCCAAATTCACGCTGAGGGGGATGCACTATCAAATTGATGGAGCAGAAGAAGCTAAGTTATTG
>JAHEKB010000183.1 GCA_024638525.1 Bacteroidota bacterium | reverse complement strand
CGTATTTATGGCAAGCATAGGATTCTGGGGCAGTTTGGTCTATTACAATTCATTTTTACCGGAAATAGCACCAAAGCGTTTACATGATAAGATAAGTGCGAGGGGATTTTCACTGGGTTATGTCGGCAGTGTAATACTGCTCGTTTTTGTTTTGGTGATGAATCAAAAATATGGCAGAGACATTCGAGAAGCCTTTGTACTTGTTGGTATATGGTGGGCAGGTTTTGCACAATACACCTATTATCATCTTCCGTCTAGAAGCAAAGAAAAGAGGCGGGTGAGCTCAAGAATTATACTTCATGGATATAGAGAGATCCGGAAAGTATGGAATGAATTGAAACAAATCCGATTGATTAAAGGGTATCTGTTGAGTTATTTCATATACAATATGGGTGTGCAAACCATCATGATACTCGCAGTAGTTTTTGCAGAAAAAGAAATTGATTGGCCCTTGATGGAGAATGGAGATAAAGACTCATCCGGACTGATAATTAGCATTATCATCATTCAGCTTATTGCCATCGTAGGAGCTACCATAATGTCCAGAATGAGCCGATCGTATGGCAACATCAAAGTTTTGATGATAGCCGTGCTGATTTGGATAGCCGTAACCGTTGCAGCATATTTCATTCACAGACCTTTAGAATTTTATTTCCTGGCAGCGGTGGTGGGTTTTGTAATGGGCGGGATACAGGCATTAAGCCGCAGTACCTATTCCAAAATGCTGCCAAAAACCGATGATCATGCTTCTTATTTTAGCTTTTACGATATTATGGAGAAGATTGGCTTAATTATCGGACCTTTTTTGTTTGGTTTGATAGAAGGTGTAACAGGAGACATGAGATTAAGCGTACTCTTGCTAATGGGCATCTTCGTCTTGGGATTTGTGTTCCTATGGCGCCTCAACAGAATGGCCATGAGGGATAAAAGAGCTCAGGCTCTTATTCCTGATGCTTGAGAGAGTTCAGATCTTGTATCATGGCCTTAACAGATACAGTTGCTCCGCTAATTCCATCGATGTTTTCATTCAGTTTGAATTCTCCAGCTTTGCTGCCATAGAATTGTTTCAGCCATGATTGACTGCTGATCTCATATCCGTAACTCGATTCGTATTCTAATATACCAAGTCGCTCAATTTCTCCTTGATTGTTGGCAATCATATAATAGAAGATATACTCTTTAAATCCAACGCTTCCCGTGGCACAGGCAGTGTCTACGCAGCCACCGAAACTACAGGCTGCGGCTTTGCGGTAATGTAGGTATCCCAAATCGTTCTCAGCGGCAGATTTAATAGGGATGCAATAACCGCTTCCAGATTTGGAACTGATCCATTGATTGTGTTCCGTAATCAGCTGAGCAGGGGTCGGTTTATAATGTCTTATGACCTTCTTCTGCATCTTCTTTAGATGGACAGGAGGAATTTCCATTTGCCACCCAGCAAAGGCCAAACAGCTGAATACACTCAGAAGGATAATCGATGCCTTCTTTAAAACCATATTCCAATGCCTAAATTAAATTGATGGTTTACGCTGCCAAGCCGATCAAAGCGCTGATAGTCTGTTTTTATTACCGCTCCTGGGTGCAGAAACCAGCTGAGACCTGCAGTTATCTCTTTGCGTTTGCTGTTATCTTCAGAAGAGGCCTCTATGTCTTGGGCCTGAGTGTCGTACTCTTCGATACGGACAAATGGATACAATTGATACTTAGACCGGATGGGCAATACATTGTAGGCCACCTCCGCGTAATAACCATATATTCTTGAGCTCAGTTTACTTCCGGTAAAAGCATTATAGGATAGCGTATTACTGATGTTACCAATGATCGCTTGCCCTCTTAATCTTAATCGTTTATAAGTATATCTAGCATCAATTCCGAACATATTAAGCCCAATCACCGAGCTGTCCGCGCGCATCATGGCACTATCGTTATTCACTGAAACTCCATCATAAAGTGGAGATTGAGTTTGTCCTAAATAGGCTGCAAGGCCAACTTTTAAATTTCTCACACCAAAGTAATCCACCTTAGCGGATAAGTTAGGAGAGGACATAATAGATCCGACACCCTTCTGCCTACCTCCTCTAAATCCGCTGCTTTCATTGATCAAACCTTTTTCGCCATTATGACTTTTAAACCCATTTACGGCATAAATCTGATAGCTCAAACTAGCCTCGGGAATAATACCCTGAAAGCCAATGCCCATTTCTCTCCAAGTAGAGGTAATGATGTACTTGTCCATATTGGGCCTTTCAACACCATTAAAAGTGGTTGGTTCGTGATATTCATTAACGATTCCCATGGGTATGAGTACTAGACCCGCTCTCAAATTGATATTCTTGTTCAAACGATGATTGACAAAGGCTTGTTCCAGAAATATTTGATTGCCGTGTTCTACTTCAATTTCCGCAACAAATGAAGTGTGGTCATTGAACTTATAGCCGGTAAATAGAACCATCCTTCTCATTTCCAAGCGTCCGTTTGTTCTTTGATTTTCAACAAAGGGCTGGTTGTAATTGCCTTCGGCATAGCCTCTGATACTCAGCCTATTGTTGCTATTGATCATCCTTGTACCGGTATTTTGATAGGTGGTATCTTGAGCAGTAGCTTGTAGCGTACAGAAGAAGAGTAGTGTGACGGTAAGATGTTTCATCTATATTTATTTAGACTAATTCTTAATAGGGGCAAAATTATATCGATTTAGTAAACTGCCAAACTGATATTCCTCATAATAACATTAAGTTTATCTAAAGATGTGGACACAAAAAAAAAGCCCCCGACTTGCGACGAGGGCTGTTGTTCACCTATAATTATCGCCTAATGGCTTGTGCTCTTTGCGCTGGGTGCCGCATCAAGTATCTCTTGACTAACCCCACTGGCATATTGAGCAAAGTTTTGATTAAATAAGCCTGCAAGCTGATTGGCCTTTTTGTCATATGCTGCTTTATCAGCCCAAGTTTCACGAGGGTTTAGCAGTTCTGTCGGCACGCCTTTACACGTTGAAGGTATGCTTACACCAAAAACCGGGTGGCTGTGATATTCAACATTGTTTAAATCACCATTTAGAGCCGCGGAGATCATTGCTCTTGTGTATTTGAGACGCATTCTTTTACCAACACCAAATGGACCGCCACTCCATCCCGTATTTACGAGCCAGACGTTCACTTTATGCTCTTGCATTTTTTCACCTAGCATTTCGGCATATTTTCCTGGATGCAATGGTAAAAAAGCAGCGCCAAAACATGCTGAAAATGTTGCTTCAGGGTCTGTGATTCCGACTTCAGTCCCTGCAACTTTAGCTGTGTATCCGCTGATAAATTGAGCTTTGAGATAGGGGGTAATACACCAAAGGCATCACAAGTCAAAAAGAATATGTTATTGGGATGTGGTCCCAATGATGGCTCTGCAATGCCATCGATATGATAAATGGGGTATGCAGCTCTAGTATTTTGCGTGACACTTACATCTTCATAATTAACAGTATTGGTTCCAGGGAAGAATCTCACATTCTCCACCAAAGCTCCGTTTTTGATCGCATCCCAAATTTGAGGCTCTTTCTCTTTGCTCAGGTCTATGGCTTTTGCATAGCATCCTCCCTCGAAGTTAAAAACTCCCTTGTCTGACCATCCGTGTTCATCATCTCCAATGAGTGCCCTGTCTGGATCAGCGCTCAATGTTGTTTTCCCCGTACCTGATAAACCAAAGAAAATAGCGGTGTCTCCATTTTTTCCAATGTTGGCCGAGCAATGCATTGAAAGGACATTTTCTTCTACGGGTAATGAAAAATTCAATACCGTAAATATGCCTTTCTTGATTTCTCCTGTATAACCACTACCGCCAATCAGATAGATCTTCTTTGTAAAATTAATAATACTGAAGTTTTCTTGCCTCGTACCGTCGATCTCAGGATCTGCCAAGAAGCTAGGAGCTGCTAGAATAATCCAGTCCGGATCTATGCTGTCTATTTCAGACTGATTCGGTCTTAGAAACATATGGTGTACAAAGAGATTTTGATATGCTGATTCATTGACTACTCTTACATTCATTCTGTAATCCTCGTCTGCACATGCATAAGCATCTCTAACGAATATCTCTTTGCCTTGGTAATGCGCAATGACTTTTTCGGTCAGTATGTCGAATTTCTCCGCATCGTATCTCTTGTTGATCTCACCCCACCAAACAATATCTTCTGTTTTGGAGTCACTTACTGAAAATTTGTCTTTTGGAGATCTTCCGGTGAATTTTCCAGTGTCAGCAGCTAGGGCTCCATGGTCTGTAATGGTACCTTCATTTCTGTTAACTGCGGCCTGTATTAATTCCGCTTGACTCAAATTGATGTTGACTTTGCTCGCAAGTGAAATTACTCTGTCTGTAATTGGATGTGATTTCATGTCGAATATAAAGCAGCAAAGTTACAGTCCTCAATGCAAGCTCAAAGTTTAGATCGTCGTTTTTTTAGAAGGATATCCACGTTCTTCTAAATACTGGACGATTTTATCAGCTAAGTCACCTTGAATAATAATATCGTCTCCTTTCACGGCTCCGCCTGTACCACAGTGTTGCTTGATGGACTTTGCAAGAGCCTTGATTTCTGCGTCGGATCCTTCAAAACCACTGATGACTGTAACGACTTTTCCGCCGCGGCCCTTGCGTTCTTTCCTAACCAGTAATTTCATTTCTGTTGGGTCAATGGATTCTTCTTCAGAGGCTTCTTCTTCACGTTCAAATTCCGGGTCTGTAGAATAGACAAAGAAATTTTCCAGATCCAATTTTTGCATTTTCTTCTTAGCCATGCGGGGTAAATATAGTTAATGATAATGGCTGCACTTTGATCTCTACCACTGGTTCACAAAGCACGGGTTCTCCATCAATGTGCCACCGCTGCTCTCGAGTCGTAATCCTCAACTCTGCGCTGCGGTAATAGCTCATCCATCTATTGTCGACTTGATCTTGCTTTCTCAGGTAGTTGATCAAAGCAAGTATTTGATACCAATGAGGCTTTTTCA
>JAHEKB010000012.1:14002-20146 GCA_024638525.1 Bacteroidota bacterium | reverse complement strand
GGTTTATATGACGGACAACACCTCTGGCTTTCTACCTTTGATCTAGCACACGCCTTTCTTTTCAAAGCTGAATACAAAGACTCACACTTATCCGGTATGTTTTACAGCGGCCATCACTATATGGAGAATTGGCAGGCCTCCTTAGACCCCACCGCAGATTTGACAAAAGCCGACGAATTGGTACAGCTTGTTGATTCTAACTGGACCTTCAAGGTTCGAGGTTTATCAGAGGAGGATATAGGGCTCAACGATCCTCTGTTTCAAGGCAAAGCGCTCATAATACAAATTTTTGGCTCTTGGTGCCCCAACTGTTATGATGAAAGTCGTTTTCTGAGTTCTATCTATTCAAAAATACGAGAGGACTCTGTGGAGCTACTGGGTGTGGCCTTTGAACGGACCAGCGATTTTGCGGAAGCCCGCAAGAAATTAGAAAAGTTTAGGACGGGCTTAGAAATCCCTTATCCTCTGGCCTTTGGCGGATATGCGAGTAAAGACAGCGCTCGAGCCGTTTTTCCCTTTCTAGACAGAGTTGTAGCTTTCCCCACTTTGATCTTCTACAATAGCGACCATCAATTGGTTGGTATTCATAGTGGATTTAGTGGCCCTGCAAACAAGCAAGCATTTGAAAAGACCAAATCTGAGATTTTGGACTATATCTCTATGATTATTCAGGAATAACGGTTTGCGCAGTCACAATATTCCTAACAGAAAAGTAGCCGTAAGCTCCATTACTGATGTTGGAAACGGGATTTGCTGGTGGTGGATCAAATGGACCACCCGTCCTGTTCAATTGCGCTTGCACTTCAAGAAGATAATTGTAATAACCTTCACTGATACAGTATTGATCCATAATTATGGTATCGCCGGGATTGAAGGTAAATGGAAAGGGTCTAGGCAATATGCCTTGATCAATACCCGATAAGGGGTCCTCTTGATCGATGCCCATATTAAAGAAACTCACATCTCGATTCTGATCTTCATCCAATATGAAACCAAACTGGTCTTGGAGCGTGTCGTTCTTATAAATCATCCACTCGTAATAATCTCCCTCCTCTTCCCATTCTATGGATTGCTGAAACGCATACCAGCCTTTTTCAATAAATCCGTTGTTTTCAGGCAAGAAATAGGCTGTGAACGTATCAATTGAGTTTTGAAACCTGCAGTACTCTGAGGCTTCAAATAACTCTCCATTGTATTCAATAGTCATGTGATATGTGCGCCCAGCTATGGCTGATTTTGGCTCTTTAGATCTAAACAATCCTTCGGCTTGATGCTCTAAGGTGTCGGTATTACCAAGATCATCAGAAATATAAACGATTGCATTTTCTACCCCGCTTGCATCACTTTGGTTATAGTAGGCCTGGGAAGAAGTAATTTTCAATTCCCAATATTGGTTCTGTGTTGTAATATTTGATTCAACCGTGATATTATCCAATGTCTCGGGAGTTTCTATCTGA
The DNA here is from genome assembly GCA_024638525.1 of Bacteroidota bacterium. GTDB lineage: Bacteria > Bacteroidota > Bacteroidia > NS11-12g > UBA9320 > JAHEKB01. Next base: position 18,689 of record JAHEKB010000012.1, on the reverse strand, counting down.
ATAAGGGTTTCACACGAACTGAATACCAAAAGAACAAGGAGTAATAAAAGTTGAATATTCGTTCTCATATCAGAAATTAAAGTTCCAGGTTACTGAAGGAATTAGTTTAAACAGGGCCACTTGAACTGCAATGCTTTCCCCTTCTTCCACGCCAAATTTCTCAGCCTGTTCTTCGTCGGCTTGACCAAAATATATGCTGTATGGATTCTCGCGATTGTAAACATTATATACGCTGATATTCCAACTGCTTTTGAATCTCTTATCGGGATTTTCCTTTGGTTTAATAGTAACTCCGATATCCATCCTGTGATAATCTGGTATGCGATAGGAGTTTCTGCTCCCGTAGTAATTGTTCCACTTTCCTCTGTAATAGTACTTGCCCGCAGGCGGAGTAAAAGGATTGCCTGTATTATAAGTAAAAGAGGCTGTAGCAACTACTCTCTTGCTGAAATGCTGACTAACCACAAGTGACAAATTGTGTCTTCTGTCAAAGCCTGTTGGGTAGGGGTTGTCCTCATTGATTCCTTCTATCTCTCTCATGGTCTTAGACCAGGTATATGACAAGAAACCAGTTGTTGTTCCCTTGGTCTTATTCAAATAGAATTCTGCACCATAACTATATCCCGATCCAAACAGCAACTCACCATCTAAAAATTCATTGAATATTAAAGATGCACCATCTCTGTAGTCTATTTGGTTCTGCATCCATTTGTAATAAACTTCAACAGAGGATTCAAATCCGATATCAAAGTTTTTAAAGAGTCCCAAAGCCACTTGGTCAGAAATCTGAGGTGCAACATTGTTGTTAGAAGAAAACCACTGATCAGTAGGAAAAGCAGATGCGGTATTGCTCGCTTGTTGTATATACTGCATCGTTCTGTTAAACGATGCCTTGACAGCCATTAAAGGGGTCAAATTATAGCTAATCGCTGCCCTAGGTTCAAAGCCGCCGTATTTGCTGTGTGCTTGTCCATTGGAGAAGACCGTGGTTTTGGTCAATGAGTCAATCGGGACAAAATTCTCGTCTTTGACATAATCAAAACTGCTGCCACCCAGATTGGCAAAAGCAGAATACCGGAGCCCGTACCTGACATTCAAACGCTTGCTAAATTCATATTTATGGTCAACATATATAGCCGCTTCTAAAGCTTGTCTTTCTTCAATTTGCTGAACAGATTCGTTTGAAGTGAAGGTGCCGGGATTGAAGTTGTGATGAATCAACTGACCCCCAAAGTTCAAAGTGCTTTTTGTATTGAAATAATAGGTAAAGTCAGGCTTGATATAAATGTCTCTGATATCTTGATCAAAGCCAAAACTGGCATTTTCTGCAAATTCTACCCCAAAGCCATAGTTAAAATCGCTATAGACCAATGATAAATTGGAGAACAGTTTTTGATTGAAGATGTGATTCCATCTCAAAGTGGTGGTTGCATTCCCCCACTGTAGGCTGAACAAGGAGCCCAAGCCAAATACATCTCGCCCAAAGTAGGCACTGAGGTAGAGTCTGTCTTTATCGCTGAATTCATAGTTAGCTTTCAGGTTGAGGTCATAAAAATACAAGGTGCTTTCTTGAGCCAGTTCATCCGGTGCTAATGGAAGAAAGATATCCGCATAGCTCCGTCTGCCCGCAATCATAAAAGAAGACTTGTCCTTAACTATAGGCGCTTCTAAGGTCAGCCTACTTGAAATGGTGCCTATACCCCCTGCTCCGGAAAACTTCTTCTTATTGCCATCTTTCATTCTGATGTCTATGAGTGAGGCCAATCGTCCGCCGTACTTGGCTGGGATGCCGCCCTTATATACTTCGAGATCCTTTATTGCATCTCCATTGAAAACACTGAAAAAGCCCAATAAATGAGAGGCGTTGTAAACGGTCGCCTCATCGAGTAATATTAAATTCTGATCTTGTCCGCCACCCCTTACATTAATACCCGAGCTTGCCTCACCTCCACTTTGAATACCGGGTAAGAGTGTTATGGTTTTCAATACATCCACTTCGCCAAATACTACGGGTATTTCCTTTATTTGGGCCATGTCCATCTTGACCACGCTAATTTTTTTGTTCTCTACATTGTTTTCATTGGCCTTAGCAGAAACCACTACGCTTCCAATTTCTTGTGCTGTCTTGAAAAGTTCAATGTTCAGGTTTTGGTTCTCGTTCAGCTCTAGAGTCTTAACGGCATCTGTATAACCAAGATAACTAACAGTTAAAGTGTATGTACCCTTTTCTAAAGAAATGGAGTAGAAGCCATATTCGTTGGTAATTGCACCTCCGCCCTTATCCACCCTAATCAAGGCACCAATAAGATCCTCGCCGTTATCGGCGTCCTTAACGCGACCGCTGATGCTAACGGTCTGAGCATAGCTCAAAGCGCTTAGACATATGAAAAGAAGGAAATGTTTAACTCGCATCATCCAATAGGCTTCAAACGTATGTCCGTACCTTTTGTTTCAAATATGTACTCGTTAATTGAACAAAGAAAACAGACTAATAGATAGCGCTGTACTTATTCTGACAAAAGTCATAGTTTTGAATGCGTGTCCAGTCTGCGTTCTCAAATACCCAACTTTCTTACCTTAGGCAATCTATTGTTCGGATGTTGGGCGATAGTAGCTGCATCTCAATCAAACTTTGAACAAGTAGCATTGAGTATCGCTTTTGCCCTTCTTTTTGATTTCTTGGATGGATCGGCTGCTCGCTTTTTAGACACTTACTCAGACATTGGCAAAGAGCTTGACTCTTTGGCAGATGTGGTCAGTTTTGGAGCAGCGCCTGGAATAACTCTGTATTTTTATTGGGAAAGCTATCAATTAACTGGCCCATTGTTTTTTCCCTTTGAATATCTCGCCTTTTTGATCCCGCTTATAGCGGCGATAAGGCTGGCTAAATTCAATGTAAAAAGCGGATCGGAACACTATTTTACCGGCATGCCAACGCCAGCCTTTGCCATTGCTGCATTTGCTATTCCACTGGTGTGTTCTAACAGTTTGCCAATGCATTTATCCATGACCAGTCCGACTTTTGTCATTACTTTCTGCATTGGGGGGAGTTTATTGATGATAAGTCCAATTAAGTTCTACAGCTTGAAATTAGGGAATTCAATCCCCTGGTTGAGAAACTTGCGATATGTCAGTGTGATTCTATTCATTATTTTGTTGATCATTTTTAAGTTTTTTGGACTCTTTCTTTGCTTGCTTGCCTATCTAATCATTTCTTTGACCATACAAAAAAGACTTAAACAATTATGAGCTACGAAGTAGACGTTAACATACTGCCCCTCAAGGGTTTACTTGACCCACAGGGAAAAACAGTTCACCAGGGCTTGAACAAGATTGGCCTTCACCAAGTTCAGGACGTTCGTGTTGGCAAAAGAATCGTGATGCACATTGAAGCAGCTAATGCCAATGAGGCTTATGCCATTGCAGAAGATGCTTGTAAAAAAGTATTGGTTAATCCCGTGATGGAAGCCTATACCATAGAAGTTGGAGAAAATGCATAAAATGACCGAAGAGGTATTTGACCTTATTCAAAAAGAGCTGGAGCGGCAACAACACGGCATTGAACTGATCGCTTCTGAGAACTTCACTTCTGAAGATGTGATGCGAGCATGCGGTAGTATCTGTACCAATAAGTATGCTGAGGGCTTACCACACAAAAGATATTACGGCGGATGTGAAGTTGTAGATCAAATTGAAGACCTGGCCATTGATCGAGCCAAGAAATTATTCGGGGCGAGTTGGGCAAATGTTCAACCTCATTCCGGATCACAAGCCAATGCCGCTGTCATGCTCGGGGTGCTTAAGCCCGGAGATTCCATATTGGGTTTTGATCTCTCTCATGGAGGACACTTAACTCACGGTTCTCCAGTAAATTTCTCTGGCAAGATATACCGCTCTCATTTCTATGGCGTGGATGAAGAAAGTGGCCTTGTAGATATGCAAGCCGTGGCTGCAAAAGCGGAAGAGGCTAAACCAAAACTCATCATCTGTGGTGCTTCCTCCTATTCCAGAGATTGGGATTATGCTGGATTTCGCGAGATAGCAGATAGCGTTGGCGCTTTACTTTTGGCAGATATATCTCACCCGGCTGGGATGATCGCTAGCGGCTTGCTGAACAATCCCATGGATCATTGTCACATAGTAACTACCACCACTCATAAGACATTACGAGGGCCCAGAGGAGGTATGATTATGATGGGGTCAGATTTTGAAAACCCTTGGGGTTTAAAGACTACAAAGGGGAATACCCGAATGATGTCGAGTATTTTGGATGGGGCGGTATTCCCAGGAACACAAGGCGGACCCTTGGAGCACATTATCGCTGCTAAAGCGATTGCTTTTGGTGAGGCTCTGCAGCCAGACTACAAAGCGTATTGTGAACAAGTCATAAAGAATGCCCAAGCTCTTGCCAATGCATTCTCTTCACGAGGGTATAAGATTATATCAGGAGGTACAGACAACCACCTCATGTTAATAGATCTCAGGACAAAAAGCAAAGATCTAACAGGCAAAGTTGCAGAGAACACCCTTGTCAAAGCAGATATCACCATCAATAAAAACACGGTTCCATTTGAGACTCGCTCTCCATTTGTTACTTCGGGTATGAGAATCGGAACACCTGCCGTCACCACCAGAGGTATGAAAGAATCGGATATGGATTCTATTGCAGAGCTCGTTGACCGCGTCC
>JAHEKB010000012.1:0-13992 GCA_024638525.1 Bacteroidota bacterium | reverse complement strand
AATCAGTTAACTAGCCTTTGAAGTCTGTCCAAGAAACATACCGTTCTGGATTCAAAGGGATGGTACAGCATTGGCGCAGCGACTTGGTAGCAGGTTTGAGCGTTTCATTGGTTGCTCTTCCCTTATCCCTTGGTGTTGCCATTGCATCTGGCGCGCCGCCAATGGCAGGTCTAATCTCTGCTATGGTCGGCGGTATACTTACCACCTTCATCAGGTCTGGTCACGTGGCTATTAATGGCCCTTCTGCGAGTCTAATTGTAGTTGTACTTCTTGCTATTCTGGGGCTATCGGATCCAGGTACGCTCAATGGATTCCCTTATGTCACTGCAGCTTTCATCTTTGCAGGCGGACTACAATTGCTTTTTGGATTGTTTAGATTAGGGAAATATGGAAATTTCTTTCCCTCCTCTGTTATTCAGGGAATGTTGGCGGCTATTGGCGTAATCATTTTCGCCAGCCAGATACATGTGGGCCTTGGCGTTGAATTCAAAGGCAGTGCCATGGAGTCGCTGAAAGCAATCCCATCAAGCCTTTCAAGGCTTCACCCCTTTATCTCGATAATATTCTTTAACAGCCTCTTTATTCTTGCAAGACACCCTTATGTAAAGAGTAAATTTATCAAGTTTATACCGGCGCCAATGTGGGTTTTACTCACATCTATCCCCTTGTTCATGCTCTTTCAATATTTGTCTGACGGAGAAGTACAGGCTCTTGGCCATTATCATATGATAAACTCTGATTTTCTGGTAGACCTGCCCGATAATTTAATTGAAGGTTTTAGCCTTAGACCCAATTTTACCAAAATGGGGCAAGCAAACTTTTGGATTGCAGTGGCTTCCATTTTCCTTATTTCGACCATAGAAACTGTACTAAGTGCAAAAGCCATTGATCGCCTTGACCCTTTCAAGAGAAAAACCAATTTGAATCACGATTTAGGAGCCGTTGGCGTTAGCACCATGGTTTCTGGATTCTTAGGCGGTCTACCTGTGCTGGCTGTCATTGTAAGAAGCTCTGTAAACATAACTCATGGTGCTAAAACCCGATCTTCTAACTTTCTACACGGGCTTTTCATTTTGGCCTTCGTATTTTTATTGTCTGAGTGGATTCAGCTAGTGCCCTTGGCTGCCCTTGCTGCAATTTTAGTGTTTTCAGGCTATAAACTAGCTTCACCAAAAGTCTTCAAAGATGCCAGCCGAAAAGGGTATGAACAGCTTTTAATTTTAGTAAACACTCTGATATTTACCATACTCACCAACCTCATTTGGGGAATAATAATAGGTATTGCCTTCACATTGTTGTTGCAACTCATACGTTCTAGTTTACCCCCTGGCCTATTCTTGCGTTATATATGGTCTCCCAACTTTCATTTATCCAAAATAGAAAGCCATTATCACCTCAGAGCAAAGGGAGTTGCCAACTTTGGAGGTGTATTGAAATTGAACAAGATACTAAAAGAAGTGCCTAGAGAAGAGCAGGTCATATTTGATTTTTCGCATGCTAGATTAGTTGATTACTCCATGTTGGAATTTGTCAATGATTGGGGTTTAGATCATGAACAGGAGAGCTTAGGTATGTTTTCTGTGCTTGGCCTTGACGAGCATTTGACAACCAGTGACCATCCGTTCAGCTTGCATATTCTCCCTCCTACCAAGAAAAAGCGTCTTTCCAAAAGACAGAAGGAGTTGGAAGAGCTCAGTACCTACAATCAGTGGGATTTTGAACCTTCGTTAAGTTGGAAAAAAGGAATGCTTAAACAGAACAAATTCTTTTTGAGCAGGCCCATAGAGTATACCAAGAATAAAATCAAGGGGCAATTCGACAATGGTCTTCATTGGGAAATGAATGATATCACTTTTGATGAAGGAGCTTTGATGGCTGCCGAGGTGCATCATTCAACTATGCTTCGGGTGATCTATGATCAGGAGATCCCAGACTTTAGCTTGGATCACGAAAAATTCTTTGACCGATTATTGGACCTTGCCACTAAAGAAGATATTCATTTGGGGCAGGATGAAAGTTTTGATTCTTCATACTCCTTAAAAGGAAAGAACAAAGAAGCCATTGCCAAACTATTTAATAAAGATCTCCAAATCTTTTTGAAGAACGAAGAGAGGTACCATATTGAAAGTCAAAACAATGTACTTTTAATCTTTAAGTATTTTAGAGTCTTAAATCCCCAAGAGATTACTCAAATGTTGAGATTTGCTGCCTTGTTAACGGATCAATTTCACCAAGCCTTAGCCAGCCCAAATGAAAATCCAGTCAAACCAGAGGAAGAAGGAAGCAATAAGTGATGCGCTCCGTGCAAACTCAGTTGCACTTGATAACTGCCAAAATTGTAAGCTGCGCTTTCACTCCACCACAAACCACTGAAATTGCCGTATCCAATAGCCGATTTAAGGCGGAAATTCTGACCAAATTTTGCTTGGTGCCAAGCTCCTAACGACCAGCCGTATTTGCCCAATGTCCATGTTGTGATTTCAATGCCTAATCGCTGAGACGCATTGATATCCCTGCTTAAGCTGAGTTGATTTCTAAAGGGGAGAAGACCAAAGGCTGCTTTAGACGAATCCGAATAAAGAACCTTATTTACGATGCTGTCCGCGATAGAATTGAGGTCACCTGAAATTAAGTCGTCTCCTGTTAGCTCTAGCCCTTGAAAATCAATGAGCGTATCAATCTTGAACACATTTCCAAATCCATAGTTGATGTTGAAATCCTCCATGCTTATTCCCAGCTCAAAATTTCCAATAGTCTTGTGCAAGTATAGGTCTAGGTCTAAGCCAATGGCGTCAATCCCGTCACTTGGTCTAGACCAATTGATGTTATTAGCATCAATTGAAAGTTTCCTGCCACCTGCTGCTGTAAAAAATGAGAGTTGATCTGCTGTAAATTTCTGGCTTTTTGTAAACACTGATATTCCTGCATTCCACGCAAAACGATACCCCGCTTTGCTCCTTGAGCTTTCGCCGTATTGTAGACTTAGATAACTGTAGTTGATAAGGTCCACTGGTCTTGATGTAACGGTTTCGCCTTCGTAGTCGGCATTTCCAAAAATCCCAAGATCATAAAGATCTCTTTCTCCCTGTAAAAACCAATTGTTGTTGTAATTGAGGCGAAATGAACGACTTCCGTTTTCTTTCAAGGTCAAGTAGCTAATTGTGTTTTGAGAAAAAACCTGACTGCGCAATTGCATCTGTTCTTTGTCTTTAAAATGCTGGATGCTGGATTCTTGGAACCTAGACCGCAACAGATAATCCGAGACCATGGACTGTGGAAATGCATTGCTTTGGATCCATTGGTCAGTATGATATGACAGAAGACTGGAATCTTCATCCACATTCATATTGAACTTTAAGCCGCTCTGAGCAAATGCAAAAAGGCAAGCCGCAAACATGAACGAGAAGCTAATTATTCTCATAAGTGAATTGAGAGCGCAATTGTAGATCCATAGTATAATCGCTGTAAACAGCAAACCGTTTAGCCTGATCCGTATTGAATACCGCCTTGATCCTGAGTTTTTTTGCAGTTCTTAATTTGAGCAATTCATCTCTGCTTAAATCCATGACCAATTCGCTGACTTCTGGAGCATTAGTTCTTCCGCTTTGCGGGTCGACAGATGCTGCGTTTACAATGGATTTACCCGCTTCCAATCCAATCAGAACCAAGCTGTCCATTTCGTCTAAAAATTCAAGGATTAGTTCTGCCTCCCAAGGAAAATCATTGGCTACTTCTAAGAGCAATTTACCCTCTTTTACTCCTTCTAAGTCCTCGCTTATATCAAATGCTTGTTTTTTGGTTAGACTAAAATTATCCAAACCAACGGTCATAGGTACTCTGAGTTCTAGTTTCGTCTTAAGGTAGCTGTCGTAGAAGGCAAAATCTGTGAAATTGTTACTGCCGTTAGGCCGCGTTGTTACAGCAAAATCCGGCTCTATCCTATTGGGCAGGTTCTCTATAAAGGCCTTGAAGTTCGAGTTTGATTTATCAAATCTTAAGGTTCTACTCCTAGGTTGAACATACTGCCCAGCATTCACCCCTCTTCGCAGTTCAATTGTGGGATCCATGATGGGCGAAATCAATGATACCGCCGATGCACTTTTACTATTGACCCCTTCTACTTTATTGATGTCTATATGTGCCTCAATACCAAAGCTATTCTCAAAAGTCAAATCGAGACTGGCATCATCTAAGCTGATAGATCCGCCCAAATCTTTAAAGGCATCCACAGCAATAGGGTCTGTGAAATTGTAGGTTTTCTTGCCAAAATCTCCAATGGCTAATTCGGGCTCAACATCCACAAGACCAAATTTTATATAAATACTATCGCTTAAGGACAGGCTCCTTTCTTCTCCCGTGTATTCCATTCTTGCATTCAACACATGGAAGAATGTATTGACAAAAGGTGGGTTGTTTATGTCTTTGCCCTTATAGATGATTTCAAAGTTTCCTATAGGAAATCGTTCGTCGGTTCTAGAAGGCTGGCCGTTCTCCGCTGGCGTAATTCGAAATTCTTTATAAATGGGGTCACCTGTTTCTATATGGGCGCTTTGTGGGACCCTGTACTCAAGAATTATTTCTTCTTCTATCGTCGAATAAACTTCCATGAGCACTTCTCCCTCTTTCAACCTCATGGTGGTAATCTGAGGGCCACCAAAATTGTAAGTGGTCTCTTCTTCTTGTTGAATGAGGTCTTGCGCCGGGAATACAGCTGTCGCGCTTTCGGGCTTTAGGTCTCGCACGTTCAATTCCAATCTAATTCCCTTATAAGCCTCAATGAGTACAGGGCCACTGCTCGCCTTTGTTCTCACTCTTTTCAACTTGGCTTCCAATATGCCATCTACGGTCATTCCCGCCAAGTTATAGGTTTTGTTGGCGCTTGAGCCTGGAGCTATGTCCGTAAAAGAGTCGTCAATTACAATACTGCCATCTGACTGATTGGCCAGCTCAAATTCGATAAGTTCAATATCCACAGGTAGGTCATTATAAATGGCCATATCCAGAAATCCCTCTTGGAAGGTCGCGGTTTTAAAAAATTCCTCAGTTACGTCAATTACAGTAGCATCGGAAGAACTAATGTCTTGAGCGTCCAAATTGGTAGTTTGCCCATTGAGAAGTATTGCCGGCGGGTAGATCTCCGCAAGGGTGATGGTGTCCACAAATGAACGGTCATCCAATAGCAATTGAGTTAAACTGATGGATACCTCGGAAAGACTGTCCGGCACTTCTAGGATTTCAAGAAGGCTATCTAAGGCTTCTTCATATTCCACCACCAATTCCAGGCTGTTGTCAGTTCCAATATCCAGTAGGCTGTCAGCAATGAGATCTTGGATGCCTAGTTCTGAATGAAAGAGGGGGGTGAGCCACTCGCTTTCGTATACAAATTTCTCCTTTTGACATGAAAACAAGCCAATTAGAAGAATCAAGCCGAGATAGGATCTCCTTAGCATTCACACAAATAAAGCCTGCAGCCTTTCTATTTTATTAAGATATTGTGAAATATTGCATCAAAATGTCATCACATCACTATGTAACGGATGCTCAAAAATCCGCACTTATCATTGCAAATGGTGCAGAATGCAGCATGGCTTTATTGCACTCGCTCTTGGAGTGGTGCCCCATGGTGGTAGTGTTGGATGGGGCCTACGATAGAGTAGCGAAGCTCGGAATTAAAATAGATGTGGTGATCGGTGATTTTGACAGCATTGCCGACCTAAAACCCCTGCCTGATATTGATTACATAAAGATTCCTGATCAAGACACAACAGACCTTGAAAAAGGAATTGAATATCTGGAAAGCAAGGGCTGTAATGACATAAGTGTTAGCTGGGTCACCGGAAATCGGCTGGATCACACCTTTAATAATATGAGTCTTCTAGCAAAGTATCCGCAGCTAAACATCGTGTTCTACGATGATCATAGCAAAGCATATCGAATTCCGTCAGGCTTTAAAAAGAGCTTTAACAAAGGAGACATAATCTCTTTACTACCAATGGGCAAGGTAAAGGGCATAAAAACTACAAACCTCAAGTATCCCTTGAACGATGAAGATCTTGAACTCGGGGTCAGAAGCGGTTCAAGCAATGAGGCAGAAAAGAACGGAATAGTAGAGATAGCATACCAAGCAGGTAACTTAATACTCGTAGAAAGCAAAGATGCGAATTAGTAAATCTGCAGAACTTCAACAGGCGGCCTTAAGTTTTATTGATGCCTACCCCAAGATAGATGCTGATGGCTTAGATACCTATAATCAGGAGTATTTTAAGCGTTATCTTGAGAAGATCAATTACCAGACTTATCTAGCTTGCCATTTGTTGGACATAGCAGATAAAAAAGCTTCCTTTAAAAAAGTCATTGATTTGGGTGGTGGAATAGGTTTCCAAACTGCCTTTTTGGCTTCGTTGGATAGAAATTGGAAAGTACACTATGTAGATGCCGACAAAGCCTCTTTTGATGCAGCTCAGAAACTCAATGCGCAACTCAAGCATAACAATATTGAATATCACCTAGGAGAGTTGTCGGATGTCAGTGCTTTAGTTGATAAAGATTGTCTTGTCATTAGCAGAGACGTCATTGAACATATCTATGACCTTTCAGCTTTTTTCTCGCTTTCATCCAATGCCGGCTTGAATGTCCACAATACTGCCGCTATCAAAGATTCTATTCTGAGAAACAGGGAATTTGAAGCGATACACAGGCGTGCTGAATTGATAGGGAACCGTTCTACGATAATCAAGTCCCGAGATAGTACCCAAAGCTATTTTGAACTAAGAGAGCAATACGTAAGGAACAAAAAACCTGAGTTAGGTCCACATTATATCAAAGCTTTGGCCGAAGAAACCAGAGGTCTGGCCTTTGATGATATCGACCTGTTCTTGAGCAATAAGAGCTACCCCAAATACCATTTGGAGTTTTTAGGCAGCAATACTTGCGACCCACGCACAGGTAATTGGGCGGAAAGGCTGCTATCCAAATCTCAATATCAAGTTTTGGCCGGTGAAACTAAACTGGAGTTTCACTATCCCAAATACAATACCCTGGACAATAAAGGCATGAGAAAAGTCCTACTTCAAATCTTGAATATCTTTGCTCAAAGCGGCATTCACCAAATAAAACCTTCCTTTAGCATTGCTTATTAAATCTATTCGCACCAACCCTTTGTCTGTACTCGCCATGCTGGTGGTTGCGCTTCTTATGCTGAATCAGGCATATAGAACAGGTAGCTGGAGGAACAACCGATCCATAATCCACGACATCACTTCATACTACTCCTATCTTCCTGCTGCACTGATTTACAACGACTTTCAGTTTGAATACCGCTATGAATTGCCAGAGAACGAGCCCTTTGATCACCTATGGGTGAATACCCGAGGAGATACCGTATTCCAAAAGATGAGTATTGGACTCTCCTACTTCTATCTTCCAACTTTTATACCAGCACATTGGTATACCAAAAACTATACGGACTTTAACGCCAATGGCTTTAGCAAGCCATACCAAATGGCTCTAAATATCAACACGCTCTTATTCGGGTTCTTGGGGCTTTTGATGTGCTGGTTGATTGCAAAAAGGTTCTTCGCCGATTGGATCTCTGCACTTATTATCCTGCTCATGTATGCAGGAACCAATCTTCTTTACTATACTTCCGTGGCTCCAGGACTAAGCCACCCCTACTCATTCTTTTTGATAGCTTTAATGCTGCTTCTTAGTCTCTATTACTTTGATAAACCATCAAGAATACTGTTGTTTCTCCTAGCCTTTACACTTGGATTAATCGTATTGGTAAGGCCTACCAATCTAATCCTATGTCTCTATCCCGTGCTGTATGGCATTGGTAAACACAAAGATGTTTTGATGAACACTTTGGCTAAACCAATAAACTACCTATTGGTCATGCTCGCCTTTTTTCTCCCGTGGATACCTCAATTCATTTATTGGGACTATGCGGTAGGTCAATGGTTTTTCTACAGCTACGACCAGGAATCATTCTTTTTTAATCGACCACATATAATTGATGGTCTATTTAGCTATAGAAAAGGTTGGTTGCTTTATACACCCATTATGGTTTTTGCTCTGATCGGTCTATTCTTAAATAATCAATTCAAGTCCTTGACTCGTCCTCTTCTAATTATACTGCCCATTTTCATGTTTGTGGTATTTAGCTGGTGGTGCTGGTGGTACGGAGGCAGCTTTGGCAGCAGGGTGATGATCGATGCCTACCCTTTGTTGATTGTTGGGTTGGGGTCATTCATACTCTGGCTTTCTAAGCAGCGCTTCTATTTAAAAATCCCCGCAGTAGCAACCTTGTTATTTTGTGTGGTGCTCAACCTTAACCAAATTTGGCAATACAGTCTTGGAATGCTCCATTGGGACAGCATGAGCAAGAAGGCATATTGGTCCATTTTTCTGAAAGACAGGCCTCCTTCTAATTTTCAGGAATTGCTGCAACAGCCTGATTATGAACAAGCGAAGTTAGGGGGCGAGGAGCTTTAACTACCTGCTGTAATTCGGTGCTTCCTTGGTAATGGTTACATCGTGAGGGTGGGATTCACGCATGCCGCTGTGGGTGATCTGCGTAAAGTAGGCCGATTGTAGTTCTTCGATGGTTTTAGATCCAGTATAACCCATGCCAGCCCTCAAGCCTCCGATGTATTGATAAACTACTTCTGACAGGCTTCCCTTGTATGGAACAGTGCCAACTATACCTTCGGGAACCAATTTGGCAATCCCCTCTTCTGCATCTTGGAAATAGCGATCGCTCGAACCCTTTTTCATGGCTTCAATAGATCCCATACCTCGATAAGATTTCACTTTTCTCCCTTCATAAAATGAAGTCTCTCCGGGGCTTTCTTCTGTGCCTGCAAATATGCTTCCCGCCATAATGCAACTCGCTCCAGCCACTATGGCCTTCACCAAATCTCCACTATAACGTATCCCGCCATCGGCAATTACTGGAACACCGGTTCCTTCCAAAGCTTGAGCGCATTCCATAATGGCGCTAAGCTGAGGAACCCCTATACCCGCAATGATCCTAGTTGTACAAATAGACCCGGGCCCCACTCCTACTTTTACGGCATCTGCCCCATTTTCTGCCAGATATTTAGCCGCCTCTCCGGTGGCAACATTGCCAACTATGACTTGCAAGTCAGGGAATTCCGCTTTGACCTTTTTCAATTCTTGAACCACCCCTGCTGAATGACCATGTGCTGTGTCTATGGCAATAACATCTACTTCTTCCTTTGCCAATCGACGAACTCTGTCAATGGTGTCTGCGGTAACACCTACCGCCGCTCCTACCATGAGTCGGCCTTCCTTATCCTTGCATGCATCTGGGTGACTACTCACTTTTTGAATGTCTTTATAGGTGATTAAGCCCAAAAGTTTTTTGTCCTTATCAACAACTGGAAGTTTTTCAATTTTGAATTCTTGGAGAATGGCTTCTGCCTCCACTAAGTCAGTACCAACATGAGTGGTTATCAGATTCTCACGGGTCATGATCTCACCTATTTCTGTTCCCAAATCAATCTGAAACCTGAGGTCTCGATTGGTTATGATCCCAGTGAGTATCCCTTCGTCATTGGTGATAGGTATGCCTCCTATCTTGTTGTCTTTCATCACTTTAAGGGCGTCAGCTAAGCTGTGATGTTCTTTTAAAGTGATAGGATCTTTGATCATTCCGCTTTCAGATCTTTTGACCTTTTTGACGTGCATAGCTTGTTCTTCTATGCTCATGTTTTTGTGAATGATGCCTATGCCTCCCTCTCGCGCCATAGCGATAGCCAAGCCTGCTTCAGTAACCGTGTCCATTGCAGCAGAGACAATAGGAATATTGATGTTTAATTTTTTAGTGATCTTGGTCTTTGTCTGTGTGTCCCTTGGAAGGATCTCAGAATAACGAGGTAGGATGAGAACATCATCGAACGTCAGGCCTTGATAAGAAATTTTGTTGGAGTTTTGAGGTGACATAGCAAATAAATAAGTGCTTAATTTATTTGCCGCACAAAGTTAGGCCTATTGAGGCTTATCGCCTAATTTAATTTACTTTGTCAGCCTTATAGATGAGTCAACGATTTCACATCTCAGAATGCCCTGTCTGCACAGCTTCGGAATTTCGACTGCTTATGAAAGCAGAAGATCATTTAGTGAGTCATGAACTGTTTCACATTTTAGAATGCACTCAGTGCGCCTTTCGCTTTACTCAAGGCGCTCCGGTTGAGGAAGAAATTGGACCCTATTACGACGACGATGCTTATGTAGAACACAGCGATTCGCAAAGTGGATTGATCTTCAAGCTTTACCACAAAGCCCGTTCTATAATGCTTTCCTTTAAATTCAGGATGATAAAGAACGTCAATAATGGAAACCGTCTTTTGGATGTTGGTTCCGCTTCTGGATATTTTCTTGAATATATGCAAGGCAAAGGCTATGAGGTGGACGGTGTTGAAATCAGCGATAAGGCCAGAGAGCTATGTAAATCTAGAACAGGGATTGAAGCCCACTTGCCTGTATCCTTAATCAATCAAGACTTAAAAGGCAAGTATGACATTATAAGCCTGTGGCATGTATTAGAACATGTCTATACCATGGACGACTACTTTGAAGCTTTTAGTCACTATTTAGCGGAAGAAGGGGTCCTCCTTATTGCCATGCCCAATCACCGCTGTCTTGATGAAACCTATTATGGCAAACACTGGTGCGCCTATGATGTTCCCCGTCATCTTTGGCATTTTGAACCCAAAACGTTTAAGCTTTTTGCCGCCAAACGCGGTTTTAAAGTGAGTTCCATCAAACGATTGCCTCTTGATCCGTTTTATAATGCGATGGTCAGCGCCAGTTATAAGAAAGGTTTTAAATTCTTGCCTTGGACTATTTACATCGGGACGCTCTCGTTCATTAATGGCCTCTTTATTAAAAAGAAGTCGAGTTCATTGGTATACATTTTGAAGAAGACTATTTGAACAGCCTAAACGTTAGAACAAAGTGAGATCTTCTATACTTCTATTTGCCATAATGCTTTTTGGAATTTCTTATGCCCAATCTAGCGACGAGGAATTGGCTGCCAAATTCTATGGATCAGGGGAGTATGAGAAGGCTGCAGTCCTGTACAAGCAATTGCTGCGCAAGGATCCAAACTCTGTTTACATCTATGAAAATTACCTCAACTCCTTGATTGCTCTCAATGAAAAGAAAGAGGCCATTTCTCTGGTCAAAAAACAGATTAGAAAAGATCCCAATTCCCTGAACTTCCCGGTGGACCTAGGATTTGTCTATGAACAATTCGACGAAGATATTAAAGCACAAAATCAATTTGAAGACCTCATTGAAAAGCACAGCAAAGACGCATTTGGTGTTAACTACTTAGCCCAAGCCTTTCTAAAACGGCAATACACAGACTGGGCTATCTTAGCTTTTGAGGCTGCTGTTGAACAACACGGATTTAAATACTATTGGAGTAGCTTGATTAATCTTTATAGAAATACGGGCAATTATGAAAAAGCTACAGATCTCGGATTGGAAGTGTTGAAGTCAGAGCCCAAAAGAGCCAATACCATCTTTTATCACTTTAGCCGCATGCTCGAGAAGGAGGCGTCCGCGGGATACATACAGACCCAGACACTGAGCTATATTCAGAAATATCCAAACATACACGCCTATTCAGAGCTCTTGCTCAACATATTCCTAGAACAGAAAAAATACAGTGCCGCATTTAGGCAAGCAAAAGCCATGGACTTGCGCTTGAATGAGAACGGAAAACGCCTTCTGAGTTTGGGGCAAACCTGTATAAATAACGAGGAGTACAGGATAGCGGCGGACTGCTATGAGGAGCTTATTTCTAGAGGGCCTAACAGCCTTTACTACATCGATGGCAGAATTGGTCTGATGAATGCCCGCTACTTAGAGGTGAGTTCGCAGATGAATAGCAAAACAGAGACCATCAATTCATTGATAGAGGAATATGAGCACTTTCTAAACGATTACGGCTATAGTAAATCAACCTCATCGGCCATGAAGAGATTGGCTGAGTTATATCTATTCTATATCTATGAAACAGATATGGGAATTGAAATTCTCAGTGAATTGGTGAGAATAAGAAATCTTCCAACAAGCTTTCTCGGTGGATCCAAGCTGATGCTGGGAGATGCCTATTTGATCAAAGGTGAGATTTGGGAGGCCAAATTGCTATATGGGCAGGTAGATAAAGACTTTAAAGAAGACCCGCTTGGACAAGAAGCTAAATTTCGCAATGCGCGTTTGTCCTATTTCAATGCAGAATTCGATTGGGCAAAGGATCAATTAGAAATCCTTCGCACTGCTACTTCTCAACTCATTGCGAATAATGCCTTGGATCTGGCCTTGCTGATTCAGGACAATGTTGGTTTGGATTCGAATTACGACGCCATGCGTGAATATGCTCACGCAGAATTTCTTCTTTTTCAAAACAAGACCAAAGAATGCCTAGCCGTGCTAGATGCTATCCCTTTTCAGTTCCCCAAACACAGCTTAACTGACGAGGTCTTATTCTTGAAGGCTCAGGTAATGCAAAGGGAGAAGAAGTTTGACGATGCTTTGCAGTATTACGAGCGGGTCTATTCCAATCACTCCTATGACATTTTAGCTGATAATGCCTTGTTTCAAGCTGCTTACTTACAAGAAAACGTCTTTGGAAATTTCAGCAAGGCTATGGAGCTCTACGAAAAACTGATCTTAGATTACAACTCTAGTCTCTATGTTGTTGAATCCAGAAAAAAGTATCGTGCGCTTAAAGACAAAATAATCCAATAGCTGTACTTTGGCACCATGTCCGGCCTTTTGAGATCTGGTCTTCTTATCCTCATTGCGTTTAGCATTTTCAGTTGGATCTACCCCCAACTTCAAGGTTCAGCAGAATTGCGAGACAGCGACGAATACCGCTTCTTGGCAAAAAATCTATCAGAGAAGACTTTGCACTATGCCGGAGATCCAAATGAAGAGATTGACATGCGCTTATATACTAAAAGGCCCATGGGATATCCAATTCTGTATTCGATAGGTGCTGTACACAACAACTCTGTGCTTAAGGCAATTCAATTCTGCTTTGTGTTAATTCTATTAATCGTAGGTATTCAAACACTTAGGCTTCTCAGACTGTCATCTGTAATAGCTGTATTCACCGTTTTATTTGCCCTTTCCATAACCATTCTGTTCAGCAGTCAATGGTTGATGGCCGATCTAGCTCTTGCCGTGGTGGTTTCTATTGCCATGTATTATTGGATAAGTTACAGAAGAAATCAATCTAAGAGCGACCTGACACGCTTCTTCGTGCTACTCTCGCTATCGGTGCTTATTAAGCCCATCATGCTTCCAGCATGTGTACTGTTCTCTGTGATATACATCTATCTTTTTGCCAGAAAGCGCAGGTTGCGTATTGGCCCCCTGCTTCCAATACTGGCGGTCTTATTCATTTTTAGCATGAATCACAAAATCACAGGTCTTTGGCATATGAGTAGCATCAGCACTATCAATACAAGTCATTACAATGCCAAATTATTGATTGCCGCTCAATACGGTCTAGATTCCGCAGAAGAATATACAGAAGATGAAATTTTTACAACTCCAACTAATAGAGAACAATACCTCGCATACAGTAAAAGCTTGAATCAGCGAGCGGAACAAACCATCATGTCTCATCTTCCTAGGTATTTACTCATACATTCAGCCGGAATGTTAAAGGCCTTGATAGATCCAGGAAGGTTTGAGGTTTACACCTTTCTTCACTTGAATCAAGAGTCAGAAAGCCTAACTGAATTAGCTTGGTCAGGACAATATACCAAGCTGTTTTCTGCCCTAAAAAAATCCCCTTTAACTATGGTATTGCTTTTGGTTTTAAGTCTTATTTCAATGCTTAAGTTCCTTTCTTTATTCTTTCTTACAAAGAGGGATTTGCTCGATCAGTGGATGCTCATATTCTGCGTGTTGTATTTTATTGGCATCGCTGGGCCCATAGGCGCTTTT
>JAHEKB010000182.1 GCA_024638525.1 Bacteroidota bacterium | reverse complement strand
GACAACAAAAAGGACAATCCTCATAGCAGGCGGTTCCGGATTAATCGGAACTGAACTGACAATGTTTTTGATACGACAAGGCTTTTCTATAAAAATACTGACTAGAAGTACATCTAGAGTTTCACAAATAGATGGCTTGGAATACATTCATTGGAATCCTGCGGATAGAAGCATAGACTCCGAAGGAATAAGAGACATCTATGCCGTTATAAACCTAAGTGGTAAAAACATTATTCAAAGCCGCTGGACAAAAAAGGTTAAAAGTGAATTGCGTTCATCTAGAATAGATTCAACAAATTTCCTCATTCAGAGTCTAATGGAAAATGAGGTCAGGCCCAAACATTTTATACAAGCCTCGGCCATGGGGTATTTTGGTGACAGATCTGATCAAGTGTTGCAAGAAGGAGATTCCGCAGGGCAAGGTTTCATGGCAGACTTATGCCAAGACTGGGAATCCGTATCTCAAACTGTTAAGCCAATAGCTGAACTAAGTATCTTGAGAATTGGACTCTTTCTGCATCCAAAAGGAGGCTTTTACAAGACGCTGAAGACAATCTCACCTTTATATCTGGCAACCTCCTTTGGCAATGGTCGACAGTTTGTAAACTATACGAGCTATCATCTTTTTAACAGATTGGTGGATTCCATTTTGAATAACAAAATACCTACTGGATTGTATCATGCCGTTGGCTATGAGGCCTTGAGTTTAAATCAGTTGATTTCCGAAATCGCCAAACACAGCGGAGGCGCAAAAATCTTTCCAAATGTTCCGGCATTTATACTAAAACTGGCCATGGGAGAATCCTCTGCAGCCCTGCTCTACAGCACTCGAATAGAGTCCAAAAAACTAAAAGATCTCAATTTTTATAAGAACCTAGATCTGTCAGCAACCTTGAATCAGCTTTAAGCAACATTCGCTATTATTGTGATGTGTCAGAAACCACTCTGAATCCCAAGGGAAAATTCGGTACTGCACCGGTATTTCTAACAGCTATATCCACCATACTTGGAGCAATCATGTTCTTGAGGTTTGGTTACAGTGTAGGTGCCGTGGGTATTCTCGGCACCATTGCCATAGTTGTAATCGGACATTTGGTCACTATTCCCACTGCTCTATCACTTGCAGAGATCGCAACAAATCAAAAAGTGGAAGGTGGGGGTGAGTATTTTATTATCTCCCGTTCGTTTGGCTTGACCATTGGGGCAGCCATCGGAATTGCACTGTATTTATCACAAGCTATCAGCGTTGCATTTTATTTGATCGCCTTTACTGAGGCATTCGATCCCGTCATACATTTTATTCAAGAGAATTATGGTTTCACCTTGACCAAAAGAGTGATAGGTATCGTATCTATTTTACTTCTGGCTTGGTTAATGTTAACGCTGGGAGCTAGCAGTGGCATGACTTTGCTATATGTGGTCGTAGCCATATTAGGGGTCTCATTGGTGATGTTCTTTGCAGGTTCCAGTAATTATGAAGGTGAAGTTCCCTTTAGGATTTTGAGGAATGAAGATTTCTTTAAAGTCTTTGCGATCATATTTCCAGCATTTACGGGAATGACCGCCGGTGTTGGTTTATCTGGTGATCTGAAAAATCCAAAAAAATCAATACCTATAGGAACCTTAGCCGCAACAGTGATAGGAATGATCATCTATATTTTCATTGCATTTAAGTTGGGACATTCTGCTCCGCCAGAAATATTAATGGATATTGAAAATCACCAACTTATCATGGCAGATATAGCGGTCTGGTGGCCTATCATTCCAATAGGACTTGCCGCGGCAACCATATCGTCCGCATTGGGGAGTGTGATGGTAGCTCCGAGAACGCTGAATGCCATTGCATCGGACAAGACTGTACCTATACCTAGATTCAACTATTGGTTGAGCAGGCTCAAAAGGAAAAATGGCGAACCAGTCAATGCATCTTTAGTAACCTGTGCCATAGCCTTTGTGTTTGTATTGATAGGTGATGTCAATGTCGTTGCAGAGATCATTTCTATGTTCTTTATGGTCACCTATGGCTCTATCTGCCTAATCTCACTCCTTGAGAATTTTGCTTCGAATCCAGCCTACAGACCCTCTTTTAAGTCTAAGTGGTATATCTCGGCTTTAGGTGCAGCAATGTGCATTTGGTTGATGTTCAAGATCAATACGTTTTATGCCGTTGTATCCTTGGTCATCATGACATTGATTTATTTGAGCTTGAGCAGATCTAAGGAAAAGCAGGACATGGCCAAGATGTTCAGAGGGGTTATTTTCCAAATCAGTAGAAACCTCCAAGTATTCCTACAAAAGAGAAAGAACAGTTTGGAAGATGAATCATGGAGACCATCGGTAATAAGCATTTCTCGAGATTCTTTTGATCGCTTTGCAGCCTTTGATCTCGTTCGCTGGATTTCACACCGGATAGGTTTTGGGATGTACATACATCACATCGACGGTTATTTGAGCAAAGACACCAAGGAACTGGCTCAAGAAAGTCACGCTAGATTGATCAAAATGCAGCAGATCTCAGATTCCAGCGTATTTGTTGACACCATCATCAATCCTGATTATTCAAACAGTATCTCTCAAGTCTTGCAATTGCCTGGAATTTCAGGTCAAGACAACAATATGATTCTCTTTGAATTCAGCAAGAACAATATTCAGCCCTGCCAAGAAATCGTTGATAATTTAGGCATGGCTAGAGCTGTGAAATACGACATATGCGTTCTTGCTAGCAGCGATAAGGATTTTGGTTATAATGCTGAAATTCACCTATGGATTACTTCATCTGACTATCAGAACGCCAATCTGATGATCTATCTGGCCTATATCATTCTTGGACATCCGGATTGGCATAAAGGCGGAGAGATTAAGCTGTTCGCGGTCTATCCTGAATCTGAGATAGAAGAACAGCGAGAAAAACTATTAGACATGATCAAATCGGGTCGCTTACCCATTTCTGCAAATAATATTGAACTTATACCGCTGTCTAATCAAGTTTCAAATAAGCAAGTCATCAACGAGCGTTCAAGAGATGCAGACTTAACCATAGTCGGGTTTCGTTACGAGCTGACAAAACACAGCGGCAAGGAGATTTTTATGGGCTATGATCAGATCGGAAATGTGCTCTTTGTCAATGCGATGAAGGAAAAACCTATTGTTTAGTCAGTTTATAGGTCTGAGAATATGCAGGATAGGTTCAATTGTTTAGCAAACTCTTGCTTTGTTCAATAGCACTTTCTGTCAGCTGCTCTCCACTGATCATTTTAGCAATTTCGTGAACTCTACCGTCTTGATCCAACTCCTGTATTTTAGTTTGGATCTTGCCTTCATCTTGTTTCAGCACATAAAAGTGTTTGTGACCCAAAGAAGCGATCTGTGCCAGATGAGTAATGACTATCAGTTGCTGATTATCGGACATACCGCGCATAATGCCTCCTACCTTCCTAGCGACTTCACCCGACACTCCTGAATCAATCTCATCGAGAACGGAACAGGAAATCCCCGTACTGGATCCCGCTATACTCTTTGCAATAAGATTTATTCTGGACAGCTCTCCACCGCTGGCCATTTGCTTCAATGAGCCAAAGTTTTGCCCCTTGTCAGAGGATAATTGAATGTCCAAAATCGAACGACCAAATGCATTGAGCTCTTTATCCTCTCCTAGAATGAGTTTTATAACGGAATGAGACATCCCCACTTCTTTTAGTGGATGATTAAGAGCATGAGAAAGCTGTTCAACATGATCTCTTCTTTTGGCATGGAGCTTATTCGCTTGTAGCTCAAGTTGCTCAAATAGTGCTTCTAGGGATGAGCTCAATTCAGCAATTTCCGAATCCAGTTCATTTCCTGTAAGTAAGCGCTGCTCCAAGTCTTTTTGCTTGGACAATAAGCCTTCAATATCTGTAGCCCTATGCTTGTTTTTTAACGCATTGATCGATGCCAATCGGTCATTGAGTTCTTGAAGTCTTTCTGGATTAACATTAACCTTATCACGTTGACTTTCAATCTCCTGACTAAGATCTTCTAATTCCAATAGGATGGATTGAAGCTTTTGATTCAAGTCCGTAAGAGGTAACTTACTGAAGCTGTGTTGAATGCGGCGAATTTGATCCAAAATTCCACCTTCTACTCCCAAAGTGTTGGATGCTTCAGCCAAATGCAGAATCAATTCTTCAGCATGCGAAAGAATGTCGAGTTCCCCTTCGACTTCCATGTCTTCATTCTCTTGTAAGTCAGCCTGAGACAGCTCCTCGTAAAGGTATTGGTTGAATTCCCGTTCCTGTAGTAATGTGCTTTGTTGTTCTTGAAGCTGTGCGAGTTGATTCTTTCCCCTTTTCCATTGGTTAAAATACTGCATGTACTCCTTCTGCATTTCAGTGCTTTCAGAGTAGAGATCCAATAGCCCCATGGTAAAGGAGGATTGCATCAATTGCATATTATCATATTGAGCATGAATCTCCAGCAGGTGAGAAGCCAATTGAGCAACCGTTTTGAGTGAGGTCGGCGTATCGTTTATAAATGATCGGCTTTTACCAGATGGAGTCAATTCACGTCTGAAGATGCATTCAAGATCAAAGTCGAGATCATTTAGAGCAAAGAACTCCTGGTGTTCATTATTAGGAAGCTGAAATACGGCTTCAACAACACACTTCTTGTCCTGATTGCGGGTTCCCAGGTTATTGGCGCGTTTTCCCATGGCCAAGGAAAGCGCATCTATTAAGATAGACTTGCCTGCCCCTGTTTCACCCGTGATAACATTCATACCCGGGTGAAAGACCACCTCGAGATCTTGAATCAAAGCAAAATTGTTAACCTTCAGCCGTTTTAGCACAAAACAAATTTAGTGCAATTAATCTCCTTCTAAAATCTGGATGTAAGCAATACATACTCGCTTAGCATATGTTGAGAATTGCATTCTTAAAAGCTGTGGGGAGAGTTTGCATTTTGATACTTTCGTTCCATGAGTAAAAAGAAACTGCTTATACTGGTCTGCAACCACGACGGAATAAACGCTCCTGGCATTAGAGCACTTG
>JAHEKB010000181.1 GCA_024638525.1 Bacteroidota bacterium | reverse complement strand
CGCTCTTGCTCGCGTAAATACTCTTTCTCTCCCGGTACATTTACCTCTTGGTCCACATCAATGCGATCCGCCGCTTTGAAACTGTCTATCCAGTGATCCAATTGGTCTTTAAATTCTTGAACTGGCCTAAAACCTTCTATCTCCATAGCGCCAAAGAAATGCCCAAGACCTTTCCCCGGCTGATCTTTGAGGAGCGGTAAATAAGAAACGAAAGGTGGAACCCATGGTCCGTAATTGGCACCGGACAAAACGGCTGTCATAATATCTACCAAACTTCCCAGGGCGTACCCTTTATGACTACTTAGTTCTTCTAGGCTACCCAGCGGTGTGAGTAGGCCACCTTTGGACAGTACATCAATGTCTTGGGATGGATGGCCGTCTTTGTCCACCACCCAACCTTCGGGTATCGTTTTGCCTTCGCGGCGTGCAATCTCCAATTTGCCCCTGGCTACAGAAGAGGTGGCCATATCAACGACTAGTGGATATGCTTTACCGCTTGGAAATGCATATGCAATGGGGTTGGTACCCAACATTGCTTTTTTGGAATGCGTTGGTGGAATGAATGGCGTAGCATTGGTCATAGACACTCCTATCATATCGTGCGCATTGGCCATCATGGCATGATATCCAGCGATTCCAAAATGATTGGAATTTTGAACAGCAACCCAACCAGAACCAAATTCCTTTGCTGCATCAATTGCCATTTGCATTGCTTTTGGTGCAACTATTAAGCCCAGCCCTCCATCTCCATCCACAGTCATAACTGATTTATGGCTTCTTAGGATGCTGACTTTGGCTTTCATGTTTATTCTACCGGCATCCCAGAGTTTAACATATCCACTCAATCGCGAGACTCCGTGACTATCTATTCCTCTCATGTCTGCTGCCACCAATGCCTTTGCCGCTGAAAGTGCATCGGATTCACTCGCACCCATAGACTGAAAAAGAGACTGAGAAAAACGAAGCAAAGAGGAGTAATCGTAGCGATTCATGAAGGGCAAAAATGTAAAATAATCTTATGAAAATGAGATTCTTAAGCTCAATCTGGATAAATCTTTGAATTTTTATTAAGAACGCATGCAACATATTTGCAGGCTTAGGTATTAAAGCATTGAACCCAAAAGGTAACAATACAGATTATAACCAATTGAATGAAGATGAACTCATTGACGGCTGTATAAAGCAAGATGTACATTTTCAAAGGTTACTGTATGAAAAATACGCGGGTAAGATGATGGCTGTATGTCTCAGATATTGCAATAGTAGAATGGAAGCAGAAGATGTGCTTCAGGATGCCTTTATCAAGATTTTTGATAAGATCAGAGGATTTCAGAAAAGAGGTTCTTTGGAAGGATGGATAAAGCGCATCATGATTAATTCTGCTCTCAAGAGCAATGATAAAAGAGTTAGAAAGTTTGAACCGGGTAGTTTAGATCACATCGCTGAGCCAAGTTTCGATTCCACAGCAGTGGGTAAAATGGAAACGAAAGCTTTGTTATCCATTATTCAAAAGCTTCCACAGGGATACAGAACAGTGTTTAATATGTATGCTATTGAAGGTTATTCTCACAAAGAGATTGGTGGGATATTGAATATTAGTGAAGTAACGTCCAGAACGCAGTATTCAAGAGCCAAAAAACAATTGATAAAATTATTGGAAGAACACGGTATTGAAAGATAATGTCAAAAAAATTAGAAGATATCTTTAAAGAACGATTCGAGCATTTCGAGGCTGAAGCTGATTTAGGGCTCTTTCAACAAATTGTTAATAGAAGAAAACGCAGAGCTCTGTTAATCTGGTGGCAAAGAGGCCGATGGATTGCAGCGGGAGTGCTTCTTCTATTCTTGCTCAAGTTCGCATGGACTGAACTGAGTACAGAAGACGGAATCATTGAACGTACTAGCATTGAGCATCAACAGCCGTCCGACGAGGGAATGGTTGAGGAAAGCACGGACAATGATCCTATAGTTCAAGATGAAGTCAATTCTGAAAGCAATGTAGAATGGGCAAATGAGTCTAACTCTTTTAATGACGGCGATTACACTCCAACGGTTGTTAGGAATTTAGCCGAAAACCCATCAGTCAATGAAGAGGAAGCAGAAGTAGCATTGCCTTTAGACGAGGTCATCACGGATCAGCCAATAATGCAGGATCCTGTGGATTTGCCTCCTGTAATGGAAGAACCACTAGCCGAAGAACCTTTGGTGGACGACTCTACCCCAGAACCATTAGTACAAAATATAGATGGCGATTTCAATTATACGGATCCCGCTGATTCCAAGGATAATGGCGATCCAAAAGGAGCTAAATTCTATCCTTCAGTATGGAGTTTAGAATTCACAGCAGGACCGGGTTATGCCTTTAGATCTTTAAGCGGTAATCAGCAATTGATTGATTGGAGAAATCAGACGGAGTCTCCAGCATTGTCTTATCAGGCTAATGTTGCGGTAGTTAGAGAATTGAGCAGAAACTGGTCATTCAGAACAGGTATTATGCTCACTCAACGACAAGAAAATTTCTCATTTGAACAAATAAATAGGGTAAATACATACAACAGTTTTGCCGTACCCTTAGAGATGGACAATAGATTCTATCGAAAGCAAAACTTTGCCATGTCTGCTAGATTGGGCTTGATGTTCAGGCTACATGAATTCAAGGACGGTCTTATACGCGTAGGTGAAAACGATATTGAACCAATTTCTGACATGAATGTGGAAAGAAGTGGATATATAGCAATGAATTTTGGATTAGGACTTTCTTACCGGATTTCTCCTAGAATAGAGGTGCTGGCTCAACCACAATGGAGTCATAGTAGCAGTAGTACATTCAATGATCGTAACGATCTGACCCACAGGGATTATGGATTCTTTACTAGATTTGGATTAAGAGTAAATTTATAATGTATAAACAATTAAAAATCAATACAATACGGGCTTTGGAGAAGGACGTGAACAGCTACGCCAAAAAACAACAGTTAAACCTTAAATGATCTTATTATGATTGAAAAACTACCCAAAATGAACTATCTTAGCGCGTTTGAAATTAGTAAAAGACTAAAGAAAAGCGAGAAGATGGTTAAGTTTTTAAAACTCAGTTGGTTGTGTCTATTAATCCTTCCATTACTCTTTGTGAGTAAATCAGCGGAAGCCACCCACGTAATGGGTGCGGACATTACATACAAATGTGTAGACACATTAAAATTTGAAGTTACGATTAAATATTATCGTGATTGTCGAGGTGTTCCCTTTGGAAATCCTTCAGGCGCAACTAGGGTAAGATGTGCCACAGGCGGTACAGCTTCTGTTAGTTTAAGTTTGGATAACATTAAGGAGATTACACCGGTCTGTGCAACGGCTACCGGCGGCTGTAATCCAGCTAATACGTGGGCCACCGGTGAGGGTATCGAGCAACACACTTATACGACGACCATCGATTTTAATTCTTCAGCTTACAGTTCACTTAAAAACTGTTGTACGATTATTATAGAAACGGGGCAGTGTTGTAGAAACAATGCAATTACCACCGGTGCAGCTAGTGCAAACTTCTACACATATGCTCAAATAGATCTCTGCAAAGCTCCTTGTAATTCATCGCCTTCATTGACCTCTGAGCCCATTGGTATTCTGTGCTGTAACCAGCCATTCTTCTACAATAATGGTGCCTCTGATACTGCGGATTTTGATTCGCTTTCTTATGCTTGGGCAAACCCTTTGAGAGGATGGAACCAAAACATTGGCTACTCTGGACAGTATTTGGCTTATAATCACCCATTTACTGCTTATTACCCAGGTAGTTTAACTCCTCCATATACCAACCCTAATGCTTCTCCTCCAATTGGAATTTACATAGATGCGGAAACTGGAGATATTATTCTTACTCCAACAGCATGTAACCAAGTAACGGTTGCGGTTATTGAGGTTACAGAGTGGCGAAAAGACAGTACGGGGACCTATCAAAAGATTGGGGTCACGCGGCGGGATATGCAATTCATTGTCAAATCTTGTCCGGATAATAACCCTCCAGAAATTGACGGGCCCTATTCCTATTCGGTTTGTGAGGGATCCCAACTCTGTTTCAATGTAACCACTGATGATCAGGTGTTTGTACCACCTCCGCCAGCGACCGCACCACCTCCTGACACGGTAACAGTGAGTTGGAACCGTGGTATACCAGGAGCCACCTTCACGGTGATAAATCCGACGGCGAGATTACAAACCGGACGTTTCTGCTGGACTCCTCAAATTGGCCAGGCAAGTGACCTACCATATTCATTTACCGTGACAGCTAGAGATAATGCATGTCCGCTAAATGCAGTAACGGTAAGATCGTTTAGGGTTAAAGTTAAGCCAAGAGCGTTTGCTGATCGAGATGTAGATACTTTGCCTTGCGGGGTTTATGCCTTTGATGCCATACCTGCAGCGAATTTCCGTGGAACTCCGAGTTATCGCTGGCAGATACTGGACTCAAACTTGAATATCGTCATTGACAGAAAGATTGCGAAGTTTTATTCTACGGGTGCTTTCTTAAGTGTTCAGAAACAGGATACCATTTTATTCCGACGTGGTGGGAAATACATTATTCAGCACACCATCAACAATAGCCCACAGAATTGTCCTACCACTTATTACGATACTTTAGTAGTTCCTCCCTTATTGGAAGCGAACCTATCGCTTGGTAAAGACACCTTTATCTGTGCGGGCACAGATCTTAAGCTAGAGCCGTATTTGACCAATGCGACGCCTCCTGTAAAATACGTTTGGAGTACCATGGGTATTGAGAACGACGGAACGATTATCGACAATGCGGTAACTAAACCTGGTGATACATTGGACTACTTCATATTAAGTGTTCCTGCGGTTCAATATGATACTGCGGTTGCCATATACATAACAGATGCTAGTGGATGTACTTCTGAAGACACGATTCAAGTGTTCTTGAAAGCCAATCCTAAAGCAGTACTGCCGCCGGATGAGCGAATATGTACCTACGACAGTATATTGCTGATACCCAATTTGGATACAGCATACTGGATAGAGCCAACC
>JAHEKB010000180.1 GCA_024638525.1 Bacteroidota bacterium | reverse complement strand
TGAAACGCAGGTGCTCACCGGAGAGTTCCCAGGTATTGATGCCTACTATCAGATTTTTGAAGATGCCATAAAAACGGATCCCGCAGATGTTTTACAAGAGATTAAAGATTCGGGAATTAGAGGAAGAGGTGGAGCTGGATTCCCCATGGGATTCAAACTGGAAAGCTGTAGAAATACCGAAGCAGATCAAAAATTTATTGTTTGCAATGCCGATGAAGGAGATCCCGGGGCATTTTCAGACCGCTACTTGCTGGAAAAACAGCCTCATGCGGTTCTTATGGGTATGATGCTCGCAGGCTATGTAACCGGTGCGAGCAAAGGAGTGGTTTACATCAGGGCCGAATATCCCGAATCCGTTGCGATTGTAAAGCAAGCCGTGAAGGATTTGGAAGCAGCTGGACTATTAGGAGAAAATATTAAAGGAAGTTCTTTCAGCTATTGGTTTAAGGTAATTGAAGCAGCAGGCGCTTATATCTGTGGTGAAGAAACAGCCCTTTTGTCATCTATAGAAGGACAGCGACCTGAAGTTAGGGTCCGGCCACCCTACCCTACACAGCAGGGATTGTTTAACAAACCCACCGTAGTCAATAATGTAGAAACCTTGGCTTCTTTGCCTTTTATCCTCAAAAATGGAGGAAAGAAATATGCTGAACTTGGTACGGGAAAATCCAGCGGAACAAAATTGGTCTGCTTGGATGGTTTCTTTAACAATCCCGGATTGTATGAAGTTGATATGGGTACGCCACTTAGCACTGTGGTAGATGAATTGGGAGGCGGATTCAAAAAGGGAGTAAAAGCACTACACATTGGTGGGCCCTTGGGCGGAATAGTTCCCATGCACAAAATAGATGATCTCAGTGTGGACTTTGAATCCTTTGCTAACAATGGGTTCTTATTGGGTCATGCGAGCATCGTTTCTGTTCCCGAAGATTTTCCCATGGTTAAATACCTAGAACACCTTTTTGAGTTTACCGCAGATGAGAGCTGCGGCAAGTGCTTCCCCTGCAGGCTGGGTTCTGTCCGGGGCCAGGAGATGCTAGCCAAAGCGCAGGATAGCGATTACAAAATTGATAGAGAATTAATGGATGATCTTTTGGAAACCATGGAGGTGGGCTCACTTTGCGCACTGGGTGGAGGTCTTCCGTTGGGCATAAAAAATGCCCTCATGTATTTCGATGACGAATTAAAACAATATTTCAAAGAGACAAAATGAGCACAGCATATATAAACGACAAGGCTTACGAATTTGAAGCGGGTGAAACCATCCTGAACTTCGTCAAGAGGGTGCACGGTGATGTAGTCCCTACTTTGTGTGATGCACCCAATTTAGATCCCTTTGGTTCATGCAGGGTTTGTAGCGTAGATGTCGCATTAGAAAAAGGGGGAGGAACACGAAAGCAGGCCTCTTGTCATACTCCAGTGATGGAAGGATCCTACATCTACCCCAACAGCGAGAGTGTACAAAAGCTCAGAAAGAACATCATAGAACTAGTGCTTACAGATCATCCATTGGACTGTTTGACTTGCGAAGTGAACGGAAATTGTGAACTCCAAGATGTAGCGGCTGAAGTGGGAATCAGAGAAGTGAGGTATCCAGAAGGAAAGAACCATTTAGATAGGGAAAAAGACATGAGTCACCCCTATATGACTTCTGATCTTTCAAAATGCATCAATTGCTATAGATGTGTCAGAGCTTGTGATGAAGTGCAGGGACAATTTGTATTAAGCATGGCTGGTAGAGGATTTGAAAGCCGCATTGTCAAAGGTGCAGACAGCAGCTTTCTCGATTCGGATTGTGTGAGCTGTGGCGCCTGTGCACAAGCCTGCCCGACTTCTGCTATCTCTGATGTCTTTCAATCCAAGTCTGTGGTTGGCAATGAGACAACACGCACGGTATGTACATATTGTGGTGTGGGTTGCAATCTCGATGTAAGCACCAAGGACGGCAGCATATTGGGTATACAAGCTCCCTTTGATGCCGAGGTAAATCAAGGTCATACTTGCTTGAAAGGACGTTACGCCTTTAAGTTTTACAATCACCCCGAGCGACTGACCTCTCCGATGATCAAACGAAATGGAGAGTTTGAGAAGGTGAGTTGGGATGAGGCCTATGACTACATAGCCGATAAATTAAATGCAATAAAAGAAGAGCACGGCGCTGATGCCCTTTCGGGAATTAGCTCTTCCAGATGTACCAATGAAGAAAATTACCTGATGCAAAAATTCATCAGAGCCGTTTTGGGTACCAACAATATAGACGGTTGCGCTAGGGTATGTCACTCCCCAACTGCGCTAGGGATGCAACGTACTTTTGGCACCGGAGCAGCGACCAACTCCATAGATGACATCAAAGACACCAAATGCATGATGGTGATAGGTGCCAACCCAACCAAGGCACATCCCGTAACAGGAGCTAAAATCAAGCAGAAGGCCATGAAAGGCACTCCGCTGATCGTCATAGACCCCTACAAAACGGAAATCGCCAGATATGCCAATCATCATTTACAATTAAGGCCGGGTACCAATGTGGCTATATTGAACATGATGCTATACTACATCGTAACCAACAATCTGGTTGATCAAGATTTCATTCAGAACAGAACTGAAGGTTTTGACGATTTCAAAGCCAATATTCTCAAGCTGGATATAGATAGACTAGAAAAGATTACTGGAGTTGCAAGAGAAGAGGTCCGAGCCGCGGCTATTACCTATGCCAGCGCTACAGAGGCCATGTCTTTCCATGGCTTAGGAGTAACCGAACACTCACAAGGAACCTTTACTGTCATGCAAATTGCAGAATTGGCTATGATCACCGGAAATATTGGACGAAGAGGTGTTGGAGTTAATCCACTTAGGGGCCAGAACAATGTTCAAGGTAGTGCGGACATGGGTGTGCAACCGCATCAGGGTGCTGGCTATATGGATATCAACGATCCGGAAGTAGTCAAGAGATACGAGCAGTTCTATGGTGTGGACCTGCCAGACTACGAAGGATTAAAAATTCCTCAGATGTTTGATGCCGCCATTGAAGGCAAGCTCAAAGCATCTTGGATTATCGGAGAAGATGTTGCCCAAACTGATCCCAATACGCAAAAAGTGGTGAAGGCCTTGAGCAATCTCGACCTGCTCGTGGTTCAAGAACTCTTTATGACAGAAACGGCTAAGCTGGCAGATGTAGTTCTACCGGGTGCTTCATTCTTAGAAAAGAGCGGAACATTTACCAATGGAGAAAGAAGAGTGCAACGGGTGAATGCCGCAGTTGAACCATTGCCAGGTACTAAGGCGGATGGTCAGATCATTGTTGACATCATGAATAGAATGGGCTATAAACAAGCAGATTATGACCCCAAGGTCATGCTTGAGGAGATCTCTCAGATCGTACCCTTCTTCGCAGGAATTAAATGGGAAGAATTGGGAGAGAATGGCAAGCAATGGCCAGTCAGTCCAGATGGCACAGATACACAAATTTTACACCAGGAGACTTTTAAAATTGGCAAGGGCAAATTCTTCAGTTTTGACTTTGAAGAAAGTCAAGAAATCGTTGAAAATGCCAAGGACTTTCCTTTCATACTGACTACAGTCCGCGAACTGGAGCATTACAATTGTGGTGCCATGACAAGGAGAACCGCTAATGTGGAGCTCTTGAAGGAGGATGTATTGATCATTCATCCAGATGATGCGGCGAGCAAGAACATCAAAGATGGAGACATGGTCTGTATTAGCTCTGCCAGAGGAAAGATAGACATCAAAGCCAAACTCAGCGAAGATGTGAAACCCGGCATATTGAGCACTACTTTCCACTTCCCTGAGATCATGGTCAACAACATCACATCAGACGTTCACGACAGCGAAGCCATGTGTCCGGAGTACAAGGTAGTAAGTGTAGATATTAGAAAAAGCAAGGGAGTTTACGCCAAAGCTTAAGCACCAATCTGTATAATTCTGGTTTCGCGCTTTGGTACTTTTGCAGCCTGATAATTCTGGTTGAATCGTTCAAAACGCGCAGTTTCTAAAGAATTAATCAAACTTTGAGGATCAACTTTTAAGCAGTTGGCCTTAACAACAAGCTTCTTTCCGTGATTTGTGCGTATTGTAATTACTTCCCTTTGGACAGCAAAATACATAACGACACTTGCAGCAGATGCAACAAAACTCAATCCAGCTAACCAGACAAAGCCCAGGCCAATGCCTAGAACTACAGCACCAACAAGAAAAATAAACCCTAAAGCTCCAAGTAAGTTGTTGCGTTTAACTACGCGATTGATGTATTTAACATCTTTGACATCTGTGATGGATATCGCCGTTCCATGAGAATCCTGGCGGATTATCCGATGGCTTGTAAATAGCAATTTGCCGCATGAACTTCGAGCTAACTCGAATTCACCCTTAGCGAATAGTTCAGTCTCCATTAGTAAGTAATTAAGGTCGGTAATGTCTAAAGGGCTAACCCTCAAGATGATACAAATTTCGGCATTTAGGGGGACATAACCATATCAAAAAGGATATTGGCCGCAGATAATACTGAATTTTTTTATGCTATAACTCTGAATATCAACTTATAACATTTTTAGCAAAAGCTCTGAAATTAATCTATATTTTTTAATAATTAAGGTGAATTATACCAGATTTTTCTAATTTGGCAAGTCATTTACCAAAACCAAAAAACTGATATAAATACCTATGCGTATAGTCTTCTTTGTCGGGTTCATTTTAAGCAGCATTTTAGTTCAGGCACAATCAGCCTATACCCACCCCACCTATAAAAACTGGACTGAACTGTATACCTCAGGTGCAACGGACGAACTGGAAAATTCGCTAGTGCAAAACATGAACTCCGCTAATCCGCATCTGTTCGCTACTTATGTGTGGAGCAATTTGGTAAATCAAGGTCAGGTTGATCCAACTAAAGCGCCAAAGAAATTTCAAGAGCTCAGTTCTACATATCTCAAGATTCTACACCTTTATGATATTGGCAACTTCAAAAGCATTTATGACCTGATCATTCAAGGGGAGGCTTCGTCGATAAGCGGAGGATATCAGCATGAAGAGTATG
>JAHEKB010000179.1 GCA_024638525.1 Bacteroidota bacterium | reverse complement strand
TCGATCGAATTTGAATTCTTCAACAAAATCCTTAAGCTCTTCAAACGCGGCTTCAGATTCCCCAGGATGACCCAGAAGTAAGGTTGTTCTGATGGCAATTCCCGGCACCTCTTCTCTTATTCTGTTTAAGACTTCTATGGTGCGTCTTTTGGTTATACCTCGCCTCATGCTCTTAAGCACATCATCTGCAATGTGTTGAATGGGAATATCCAAATACTTGCAGATGTTCTCTCTTTCTCGCATGATAGGCAGAATCTCAAAAGGAAATTTTGAAGGATATGCATAATGCAGGCGGATCCATTTAAGCCCCTCTACCTTGCTGAGTTCATCCAGCAATAGGTCTAATTTCCTTTCGCCATAGAGGTCTATTCCATAAAAGGTAGAATCCTGTGCGATCAGCATTAATTCCACGATACCGTCCGCAACCATCTTCTCAGCTTCACGAACCAATTCCTCGACGGGTCTGCTCACATGCTTTCCTCTCATCAAAGGAATGGCACAAAAGGAACAGGGTCTGTCGCATCCTTCAGATATTTTCATGTATGCGAAGTGTCTTGAAACTGATGACTGACGCTCTCCGAGTAATTCTTTCTTATAATCTACCCCCACTCCCCTCAAGAGTTTTGGGAGGTCAAATGTTCCGTGCCAACCGTCTACCTCAGGTATCTCGTCGATCAAATCCTCACGGTAACGCTCAGACAGACAGCCCGTGACAAGCAATCTCTCAATTTCTCCATTTCGCTTTCGTTCAGCGAAATCCAAAATAGTCTCAATGCTTTCCTGTTTGGCATTGTCAATAAAGCCACAGGTGTTTATAATTATAGTATCTGCGCCTTCAGTCTCTTCGTGAACTGCGTTGATCTCACCTGCTTTCAATTGCGCCATCAACACTTCTGAATCCACAGTATTCTTGGAACATCCCAAGGTTACAAGGGCAAGCTTATTGGGTTTATAGGATCTTGTTTTCACGAATCAAACAAAGAATTAACAAAGTTACGAGCATCAAAGACTTGCAGGTCATTCATTTGTTCACCGACACCAATGTATTTCACAGGTACTTGAAATTGATCGCTGATACCAATAACCACACCCCCTTTGGCCGTTCCATCTAGTTTTGTCAATGCCAGAGCGTTTACATCTGTTGCGGCTGTAAATTGCTTGGCTTGTTCAAAAGCGTTTTGCCCTGTTGATGCATCAAGTACCAAGAGTACTTCGTGCGGGGCTCCTTCAACCTGTTTATCCATAACCCGCTTTATCTTGGACAATTCATTCATTAGATTCACCTTATTGTGCAATCTGCCCGCTGTATCAATGATCACTACATCGGCTCCTTCGTCAACACCATACTTAACAGCATCAAAGGCCACAGCGGCAGGATCGGTATTCATACCCTTTGATACCAAATCGACACCTACTCTTTTGCTCCATATTTCAATTTGATCCACAGCAGCAGCTCTAAACGTATCCGCTGCACCCAGCACGACTTTCAAACCACGAGATTTGAAAAGGTTTGCCAATTTACCAATGGTCGTGGTTTTACCTACTCCATTTACTCCAACAACCATGATCACATATGGCTTGACCTCCTTGCGATCCATTGATCGTTCTTCTTTGATCATTAGATCCGTGATCTCTTCTTGAAGCATGTTTTGGAGCTCCTCAGAGCTTAAAAATTTGTCACGGGCTACACGGGCTTCGATCCGGTCTATAATTTTTACTGTGGTGTCTACGCCTACATCAGAACTGATGAGTACTTCTTCGAGTTCATCGAGGAAATCATCATCTACCCTACTTTTTCCAACGACAGCCTTTGAGATCTTAGAAAGAAAAGACGCACGCGTTTTTTCAAGCCCTTGATCAAGTCTTTCACTCTCCTCCTTGCTGGGGTTCTTTTTAAATATATCGAATAATCCCATGGTCTATAAACAAAAAAAGCTTCCTAATGACAAAGGAAGCTTTCTTTGGATTCAAATTATTTTATTTGGCCAGGAATTCCTTTACAGAATCACCGGGTACCATTTCTTCCCTGAAGGTATATGCACCTGTCTTAGGGGATTTTACACATTTAATTACTTTGGCCCATTCCTTACCGGATCCGGCTTTCTTAAGTGTTGCTACAACTTTCTTTGCCATCTTACTTGATTTCTTTATGGAGTGTCACTTTCTTCAAGTATTTATTGTACTTCTTCAGTTCGAGACGCTCAGTTGTGTTTCTCTTGTTCTTGGTAGTAATGTATCGAGACATTCCCGGAACATTGGTTCCCTTCTGCTCGGTGCATTCCAAAATCACTTGTACTCTGTTTCCTTTCCTGGCCATGATTATATCTTACCGTTTTTTAACAAGCTGTTCAAGCATGCGCTGATACCTTTCTTATTAATGGTCTTAAGTGCAGAAGTACTCACTTTCAATGTAATCCACTCATCTTGTTCAGGAAGGTAGAACTTCTTGGTTTGAAGATTTGGATAGAATCTTCTCTTGGTCTTGCGGTTGGAGTGCGAAACTCTATTTCCCGTCAAGGCCTTCTTCCCGGTCAAATCACATACTCTAGACATTGCTCTAAAATTTAGGGCTGCAAAGATGTCTTTTATTTTTAATTTATCAAATAGTTAAGGGTACAAAAGATACTTTTTTCGCATCTTTAAAAAATCCGCTAAGTCGGGTTTCCAAGAGTCTCTAATTTGCTCAGCTGATAAACCCTGTTCTATTTGGATTCTCAATAGATCTGTACCGCTCAATTTGTAGAAGAAATCTCGAAAAAAATCAGTTGGCGCGCCAGTCCAGCTTTGGTACATGAGCAAGAGATAATCCACATTGAGTTTAGGATCTTCAAAGAGCTGTCCATTCTCATAATCAGGAATCTCTAAACCACCGCATTCTCGATTCTCATATTTTGGGTGGTCAGACACCCCAGGGATACTCCGCGGTGTAAAACGGATAGTACCTTTAAAATCAGGCATGCCAATAATTTGAAAAGGCTGATCAGTGCCGCGCCCAACGCTTACTTTGGTTCCTTCAAATAATCCCAAACTGGGGTAGAGGTAGACCGCATTCATATTCGGCAAATTGGGAGAAGGTGAA
Source organism: Bacteroidota bacterium (assembly GCA_024638525.1). GTDB lineage: Bacteria > Bacteroidota > Bacteroidia > NS11-12g > UBA9320 > JAHEKB01. The sequence continues at coordinate 1,995 of JAHEKB010000179.1, read as the reverse complement.
ATGGGTAATTCATACAGCGTTTGATGGTCGTACTCCTTGCACGCTATGGTATATAATTCGCACTGTAAGCCTCCTTTGAGCCAATATTCTCCGTTGATCATCAAGGCCAATTCTGCTATTGTTAAGCCATGTACCAATGGGATGGGATGCATACCGATGAATGAGCTATATTCCTTTTTGAGAACTGGGCCATCTACATAAAATCCATTGGGATTGGGCCGATCTAGGACCAGTAGAGGAATTCCTTTTTCTGCACATGCCTCCATAACATAATGCATAGTTGAGATAAAGGTATAAAACCTCACCCCCACGTCCTGTATGTCAAAAACAATGATATCCAAACCTTCCAACATCTGTTGCGACGGCTTTTTGTTCTTGCCGTAGAGTGATACTATGGGCAATCCGCTTTCTTGGTCTATACCGTCTTTGATTGTTGCACCATCGCTGTGATCACCTCTAAATCCGTGTTCAGGAGCAAACACTTTAACCACTTCAACTCCCAAGCTCATCAAGCTGTCAACCAAATGTGTTTCTCCTATCACCGATGTCTGATTAACAACCATTCCAACTTTCTTGGCTTCCAAGAGGGGTAAATAGGCATCCAGACGTTCTGCTCCAACAAGGGGATGCCGCATAGATACTTCAGTATCAGATTGCACCCTCGGCGTACAATCAATGAACACTAACATTAAAATTAAAGACAATAGAAGTTTGTGCATTTGGTTAATCTTGTAATTCAAAAGTATGCGATTTGCTTATTACATCGCCCGTAAGTTAAGTGGCAAAAACAGTGCCTCATTTACTCGCACTGTTGCAAGATTGGCAGTTTTAGCTGTAAGCATTAGCATCTTGGTAGTTATCCTCTCGTTTGGCATTCTTTTGGGCTTTAAGAAGGAGATCAGGGATAAAGTAAGCGGCTATGCCGGACACATCACAATTAGCAATTTTGAACTCAGCAGAGGAAACGAAAGAAGTAGCCTGGAGATTGATAGCCAAATGATGCGACAAGTCAGCGAGCTGAACAATGTCGAACAGATACACCCCTTTCTCAACAAAGCTGGAATTTTAAAGACTGACTCTTTATTGGAAGGTTTGATATTTAGAGGCCTTTCAAGTGATTACCCGCTCGATTTCTTTGAGGGGCACTTAAAAAAGGGAAGATTGCCCCTATTTACTGACAGTAGCGATAGTTATGAACTACTGATCTCTGAACTAACTGCTCAAGTCCTCAATACTGATACGGGAGAAAGATTGAACTTGTATTTCGTTGAAAACGGAGATGTAAAAAGGAGAAGGGTTGAGATTGTCGGTATTTTCAATACGGGCTTAGAGACTTTTGACAAGCAATTTGCTATTTGTGATCTCAGAATGTTACAAAGGGTCGTTGGACAAAATTATCAGCAGGCCAGTGGTTATGAAATTCTTGTCTCTGATTTTAAACAATTGGAGCAAACCACTAAGTCTGTGGACAGTGAAATAAGCAGCCTACTTAGAGCTGTACATGTCAAGGATCAGTATTTCACCATGTTTCAATGGCTTGAGATTGTAGATTCCAACGTATTGATTATCATAATCTTAATGTTTGTGGTGGCCATGATCAACATCATCACTGTTCTCTTGATACTTATTATTGAGCGTATCCCAATGATCGGACTATTTAAATCCATGGGGGCGAAAGATTTAAATATTATGCAGATTTTCAGCTGGCAAGGACTCTACATATTGCTTGCAGGTCTTTTGATAGGTAATATTTCAGCTCTGGGAATTGCAGAACTACAAAGACATTATAAAATAATCAAACTATCAGCAGAGACTTACTATATGGATGCCGTGCCATTTTACTTGCCCATTGAGACCTTGATTATGATCAATGTGAGTACAATTGTATTGGCGTATCTTTTCACATGGTTGCCCTCTATTCTCATATCAAGAATCAGTCCTTCCAGAAGCATCCGATTCAAGTAAGTCTGCATTTTTGGAAAGCTTGTGACCGCA
>JAHEKB010000178.1:2207-5086 GCA_024638525.1 Bacteroidota bacterium | reverse complement strand
AAGGACTATTATGAATGCTGAAAAAACGTATGTACTAATATTAGCCGGGGGCATCGGAAGCCGTTTCTGGCCGCTGAGTAGAGAAGATCATCCCAAACAATTTCAAGACATCCTCGGAACCGGGCGTTCTTTAATCCAGAGCGCATTTGACCGATATGATAAGATGGTACCCACAGAACACATTTTTGTGATTACCAATCATTCCTACGTTGATTTGGTTAAAGAGCACCTGCCGGAATTATCAGAACAACAGATACTGTCCGAACCCTTTGGAAGAAATACGGCTCCTTGTGTGGCCTATGCCGCGCACAAATTGCAAGAATTGGATGAAGATTCCATCATGATAGTAGCTCCTTCAGACCACTTGATCCTTGATGAAGAAAACTTTGAAGAAACCATAGATAAGGCGTGCTGGTTTGCCGAAAGGAACGATGCTTTGATTACCTTGGGAATAAAACCTCATAGACCAGATACCGGTTACGGCTACATACAGTTTAAAACCAGAGAGTCTTCAGATAGAATACATAGAGTGGTGACATTTACGGAAAAACCACCTTTGGAAATGGCAGAGAAGTTTTTGGAATCCGGTGATTTTCTATGGAATTCTGGCATGTTTGTTTGGAGCAATAAGAGCATACTCAAAGCACTACAAGAACACATGACTGAAATGAACCTAATTTTCAATGAGGGTTCAGGAGCTTATAACACCAAAATTGAATCGGACCATATTCTCAAAATCTATGAACGTATCAATCCCATCTCCGTTGACAATGGTGTCTTGGAAAAAGCGGATAATGTATACGTAATTCCGTCAGATTTCGGTTGGAGTGATTTAGGTACTTGGAAGAGCGTGTCTGACAACACAGAAAGCAAAGATGACAATAAGACTTTAAAAGCTGTACTAAAAGCACTGGACTCCCATAATAACTTAGTAGTGGGGAAGAAGGATAAATTGGTCGTACTCAAAAACGTCAATGATCTATTTATCATTGACACCGATGACGCATTGCTCATTTGCAAGAATGATCAAGAACAGGAAATCAAGAAAATAGTCAGCTTGGTTAAAAACGAATTCAAGGGCAAATACAGTTAGTATTGAGTGATCAGGAAGATCTTTATAACTGGGCTGATTCTTTCGCTGTGTAGCATCCATACGGGCAACTCAAAGAATTATGCTAATTACTATGATCTTCAACTCAATGTAATTAAAAAAGCAGATGCTCTTCAGGAGTTCTTTGCCAAAATAGACCGTGTTTTATATGCCAAAAGCGGGAAGATCAATATTGTGCATATTGGGGACTCTCACATCCAGGCCGATTATTTTAGCGGGCAACTGCGAAGAAAACTGCAAGCAAGTTTTGGGAACGGTGGCAGGGGGTTTGTGTTTCCGTATCAAATTGCAAAGAGCAACGGACCTGTTGACATTAAAGTGAGCCATAAGGGTGACTGGTGGTCTTATTCCATAATGAAAGACTATGAAGGCATGCCAATTGGCGCAAGTGGTTATCTAGTCGAAGCTAGCGACAGTGCTGAAATTCTTATTAAGCTTTCTCCGCTGCGTGAGGCCACTACCTCATTTAAGAAATTTACCGTTTTTCAATCGGGCGGGCGTTTCGTTCCGGAACAAGATAATTTCCACCCCTTGGTTTCAGCCTTAGGTGGTTCTGAACAAATGCCATACTCCACTTATTTATTGAGCGACTATCAAGACAGTATTCATCTAAGGGCGCAAGTTGCTGATAGTCAACGGCTAAAACTACATGGGTTCTCCTTTGAAAACACCAATGCGGGAATAGTTTATCACGCAATGGGAACCAACGGATCCAGCACCTTACATTACTTGAGAAGCACTAAGTTTGAGAATCAAATTGCCGCTTTAGATGCCGATCTGATCATTGTATCTTTCGGTACCAATGATTCTTATCTGCCTTATTCCCGATTTTGCTCAAGTTGTGCAACAGATAGATTTAGAACATTGATCAATAGAATTCGCAAGCAAAGTCCTGAGGCCGCTATTTTATTGACCACTCCAGCTGACCATTTTTACAGGAGGAGGTACGACAATCGAAACTTGTGGTATTTGAGAAAATCCATGCTGAGATTGGCTGAACAGGAGAATGTTGCCGTTTGGGATCTCTATGAACTGATGGGTGGCCAGAGATCTATCTTAGACTGGCAAAAGGGAGGACTGGCGCGCAAGGATTTGATTCACTTTAGCAAGGAAGGATATACATTACAAGGAGATTTACTCTATCAGGCCATTATGGATGCCTACGAATCTAGATTTAACTAGTGTTTCAATTCGAGAACATATTCAGATATGCGCAAGAGAGCCCACTTCTCTTTAGCCAATACCTCTTTCTGTTTCTGTTCAGCATCATGTTTACCGGTTTCACCCTGGTTCATAAGAATATTCGATTGAGGAACATCTACCTGCTCGTTTTCAGTCTGTTCTTTTACTACAAAAGCGGAGGCCTATATTTCAGTTTGTTGATTTTCAGCACCTTAGTTGACTACGGCGCCGGTTTTGCTATTCATGCATTCCAAAAGAAAGCTGCCAAGAAGTTCTTTCTTATTCTGAGTTTAATCTCAAATCTGGGTCTCCTGGCTTTTTTCAAATATTCCTACTATTTGGTTGATCTTATCAATCAGACATTTGAGACCAATTTTCAAGCTGTAAATTTTCTAGCAGTTTTTTCTAATGAGTGGTTTGGAAGCGGGTTTAACGTTTTTGAGATCGTTCTGCCTGTGGGCATATCCTTCTATACATTCCAGACCCTGAGCTACAGTATTGACATTTATAGAGACAAAATCAAACCCTGCGAAAGCATTTTTGATTTCGCCTTTTTTGTCTCTTTCTTTCCTCAATTGGTTGCAGG
>JAHEKB010000178.1:0-2197 GCA_024638525.1 Bacteroidota bacterium | reverse complement strand
TCGCGCAGCAGACTTTTTGCCCCAGATAAAGAAACCCTTCTCCCTAAGTCAAAAGCAAATGGGTATTGCTGTTTTTCTCATCATGAGTGGCTTGATAAAGAAAGTATTTATCAGCGATTACATCAGCATCAATTTTGTAGATCGTGTCTTTGATAATCCTGAGCTTTACAGCGGCTTTATGAATCTGATGGGGGTATATGGTTATTCCATACAGATCTATTGCGATTTTTCAGGATATTCAGACATGGCCATTGGTCTGGCTGCCTTGCTCGGATTTAAGCTTCCAATCAATTTTAATTCTCCCTATAAGGCCAAGAACATCACAGACTTTTGGCGGCGTTGGCATATTTCACTTTCCACTTGGCTTCGCGATTATTTGTATATCTCCATGGGGGGCAACAGACGAGGCAAAATCAGAACCTATTTCAACCTCATGATGACCATGCTTTTGGGAGGCTTGTGGCACGGTGCTGCCACTAAATTTATCATTTGGGGTGGTTTGCACGGTCTTGCCTTGGCTTTTCACAAGATATGGATGAAGTATGTAAAGATTTCTTTAGGCAAGTTTGGCAGTGTATTGTCTGTTGTATTGACTTTTCATTTTGTCGCATTCTGTTGGCTATACTTTAGAGCTGCAGATGTTCCTACTGTTCAGCTCATGCTAAACAACATAGGATTGGACTTTGACTGGGCCGGAATCCCAGAACGCATCACAGGCTATTGGAAAGTCTTTGCAGTCATCTTATTTGGTTTCATCATTCACTTGGTTCCTTCAAAATGGAAAGAAGAAATGAAGCTGTGGTTTGCTGCCACTCCGCTCTATGTTAAAGTCTTGATCTTTGTTGCGGTGGTCTTTGCCACCTTCCAGGCCACCAGTGCTGAGATCCAACCTTTTATCTACTTCCAGTTTTAGTGTTGTTAGATGCTTTTACTGAATATTAGTTGTATCTCCTTTTGAATACAACCTCCTAAACCACACTTTCTGAGTAACTCTGTTCCATAGCAATAGTGCGAGTTCTTCATAATTCGGAATTTGGTCGAATTGGTAGTTGACATCTACCCTATACAGCAAGTCTGCTAAGCGATTATTGCGGTCTGCCTTAGCCACCACATCTGCCAAAGACTTGACTAAATGATCTGGAGTTTGAGACTCAAATCTATGATCTATGGCGGTCATAGCTAAATCTTTTTCCATTTGCAAAATCACATCTTTCAGCAGTTCCTCATTGAGCGTTTTAAAGGCTATTTCTTTCTTTGTGTCAATATGGCTAAGATACAATACCATCCGGGAGATGACAAGCGCAGGTGCGATTGGTGCCTAAAAGATGATCTTTACAGAGACTACCACGACCAAGAGTGGGGGGTGCCATCACACGACGATCATCACCTATTTGAACATTTGATACTTGAGACCTTTCAGGCTGGGTTGAGTTGGTATACCATATTGAAGAAACGGGAAAATTTCAGAAAGGCCTTTCATCAATTTGATGCAAAAAAAATGAGCAGAATGGGCGAAAAAGACATTCTAGTCTTATTGGATGATGCAGGTATTATTCGCAGCCGAGCCAAGATCGAATCAGCTATAAACAACGCCAAACATTATCTAGATATCGTTGAAGAGTTTGACAGTTTTGATCGTTATATATGGCAATTCACCAATTATGAGACGATCTATATCCCGGTCAGTGAATGGTCAGAGGTTCAAACCACTACTCCACAAAGCGACGCGATGGCCAAAGACCTTAAGAAAAGGGGGTTCAAGTTTATTGGAAGTACCACATGTATGGCCTATATGGAAGCAGTTGGAATGGTGAGTGACCATTTCAATTATTGCTATAAACACGAAAAAAATAGTACGAGGATATCATAGCCGATATCCCAAATCACATACTGTACAAAGTCCTAGGCTCTCCAGTAATACTTGCAGGTTTTACAGCGGATAAACACATTTTTGAACCACTTGGTTGGTAAACCAATGTTCACAAGTACCTTCTCTGTTAAATCTAGAAAGGAACTCCCGGTCTTCGCCTTGACCTCAAAGCTGTGATGATAACAATTAGGGCAAGTAACATTTGTCATACTCTTAAAGATACAACAAAGTACTTGCCCTATTGTGGTGCAAATTTCCTAGATGACAGAAGCTTTACAAAAAGCCTTATTCGAAGTGATAGGTGATTAACGTCATATAGTTGGCTGG
>JAHEKB010000177.1:1652-5090 GCA_024638525.1 Bacteroidota bacterium | reverse complement strand
AGTGTCCTTTACAAAGTAGATCAACAGATTTCAATCAGTAATACAAGACTCATCTATGTACAGTTTTTCCTGCTAAAAGAAGCTGGAAAAAAGAGTCGCGGAGGTGGAATAATTGCCTACAGCAGCCAAATAAATGAGCTCCTACATTTACAGCTAAAATCCTCATTAAAGGCCAATGGATTTAATCCAAGCATCGGAATTTGTTTTGGTAATCGAAAGAAGTTGATCCTTTCCTACGCATTGAGAAAGCATTCGGTTCTGTGTGGCTTTCAGTTGGAACAGCCCAATTTCCGACTTCAGCTCAACATATCGTCTCACCCATACTTAGGCTACAGTCCCGATGCGCGAATGCTTTACCCTCTTTAGATTTCTGATTTTTTGCCTATTGATTTACAAGTCAACAGAGGCACAGAACCCTCAAGTAGACCAAGCCTATTGGCAAGAAATATGGTCTGATTCTGAAGACAATTCCCTTGAAGGTGTAGAAGTGCTTTCCATGCTCGAATATTTGGAAAAACACCCAATCGACCTCAATACGGCCAATTTCAGCAAACTGATTACTTCTTCATTGTTTAAGTTAGCACAAGCCATGGAAATACTTGAGCATCGGAGCGTTTATGGATCTTTCCTAAGTCGCTATGAATTACAGCAGATCAAGAGTATTCCGTCCAATGAGCTCATTCACTATATAAACTATGTAACCATCGGCTCCTCACTAGAAATCTCGTCTGCCGTTCAATACAGAGAACTCCTCCAAGCCAGTTGGAGTAATTCTTTTCCTGCAGCCAGAGGATACATTGAGGATGTTTACGCCGGTGACCCACAACAGTGGAGACTGCAATATCGACGTAGAACAGAGAACTATGACGCAGCCATGCTTCTAGAAAAAGACCCCGGGGAAAAACTCTGGACTCCTAAAAGGGGTCCGGATCTTTCTTCAGGCTATATAGAATTTAAGATGAAGAGGGCCATCCAAAGGATTATCATAGGAGATTATCGCTTTCACTGGGGTCAAGGATTGCTCTTTGCCAGCCATGATCCCAATTATTCCAATAGCGGTTTGCTTTCAATAAAAGCTAGAAGATCAGGGGTTCAGGGGAACAGATCTTATGTTGAACAAGGCTTCTTGCGCGGTATAAGTACTGAAATTGGCAAAGGCCCTTGGCAGGTCCATCTCGTGCTGTCCACGCGCTCAAGAGATGCACAGGCAGAGGGAAATGACTTGAGCAATTGGAATTTGAGTCAAGGATTGCACAGAAGCCCATCGGAGTTGGATAAAATTGGACAGTTGAAAGATAGAATTGTGGGGGGACAGCTTAGTTATAGTGATGCACGTTTAAATACTAGCATCCAAGCACTCACGCGCAGATTTAACAGACCCTTGGCTGTGGGATCTGCTTTGTATCACCCCTATAGACCAAAAACAAGCACGATAAACATAATTGGCATGGCAGCTGAATACAGTCATGGTTCCGCTTTATTATTTGCTGAATGGACCGTCCAAAATGTAAGAAATTCCGCATCAGCTGTTTGCGGAATCCTATGGCATTTAGGTGACTCTTGGTCTCATGCGCTCTACATGAGATCAATTGGTCGAGGCCATTTCGGACTGCACTCCTACCCCCTTACTCGATGGTCAAATAGTGCAGGCGAAAATGGTTTCACATATTTAATACAATACCAAAAGAACACGAGGAGCGCTGAATTCAAGTTAGAAAGAGCATCTAAAAGTTCAATCGGATTGCAGTATCCCGGTATGGCAAGGCATTCATCTATCTTGATCAATTATAAAGAAGATAAAGCAGGACAAGCTCTGAACATGCAATATCGGTATCAGTATACACCAATACTTAGAAAAGCCACCATCAGGATTTTTGACTTAGTGAATAAACACCAAGTTCGTATGCTATACACATTATGGCTCCATTCTAAAATCAGATCCAAAACCTCATTTACCTACCAACACAATAGCGCGGGATATGCCAGCGCCCTTGTTCAAGAACTGCGATTCGAGTTTAAAAATATAAACACCAAGGGCAGTTTACAACTGGCATTCTCAGACATTTCACCGAAAGCAGATCCTTTATTCTGGTACGAAAGTTCGCTTACTGGCCAATTTCCATGGGTTAGCAATCATCAATCCTCCTGGTCATGGGCTGCTTTAGCCAAGATCAAGCTGAGTACCTCCCTTCGCTTGGAATGCAAGGTTCGCAGCTCATACCGACGTATCGGAGTTTACCGTTTAGGTGAACCACAAAGTTTTGGTTCCTCTTTTGAGCAGGTGATGGGCAACAGAAAACATACATTTGCTATGCATATTATTTGGAAGAGATGACCAAACTCAGCGTTAACATTAATAAGATCGCTACCTTAAGAAATGCTCGAGGTGGAGCAGAACCTAATGTAATCAAAGCAGCCTTAGCTATACAGAATTATGGCGCACAGGGAATAACGGTTCACCCTAGGCCGGACGAAAGGCATATCCGCCGTGATGATGTTTACGCTTTGAAAGATGCAGTTTATACAGAATTTAATATTGAAGGCTACCCCAATAGGGATTTTCTCGCTTTGATCAAGGACATACAGCCCGATCAAGTAACCTTGGTTCCTGATGGTCCAGATGTACTAACCAGCAATGCCGGTTGGGATTGTGTGGCTAATCAAGATATGCTCACAGATATTGTGAGTGAATTAAAAGCGTACAAAGCAAGAGTTTCACTTTTTCTCGACCCCGATCCATCACAAATTGAAGCCGCTAAATTGACGGGCACAGATAGAATTGAACTCTATACTGAAACTTACGCAAACCAGTATTCCAGTGGCGCTGAGAAAGCATTGGCGCCTTTTTTAGCAGCGGCAAAAGAGGCCAAAATACAGGATCTGGGAGTAAATGCGGGTCACGATCTAAATCTGGAAAATCTAAAGTACTTTAGAAAGACTATAGACCCGTTGGAAGTTAGCATCGGTCACGCACTGATATCAGATGCACTTTATTATGGTTTAAACAACAGTGTTCAGATGTACCTGAATCAACTAGCGGTTGAATGACTATCGAGCTCTGAGCTGGGCGTAAACTCGGGCAAGGGTTTCCTTTAGATTATTAAGTAGCGCAGGAATGTCTTCCAATTGTTTTCTGTGTTTTGCATTTTGCTCTATCTCTCTGATCAAGTCGTGCAAACTACTGATTCCCATCATATCAATACTGGGTTTCATTTTGTGCGAAGCAGATTGAACTTCAGCCCAATCTTCGGCCCTGCATCCACTTTCTACGCGATCAACCAGTGCAGGTGTCATGTCTAGAAACATGTCAACCATTTTATTTACAAAATCCTCGCTACCTGCTGCTACTTCTCGCAATTGATCCAAATTATATAATAGCTCGTCCTCCATTACAGCACACGTTCTTGTAACATCCTATAAATGGTTGATTTACCAATG
>JAHEKB010000177.1:0-1642 GCA_024638525.1 Bacteroidota bacterium | reverse complement strand
ATGCTTGATGATTTTGTGTTTGTATTCTTCCAAGGGCATTTCGTTCTGTAATAAAGTGTCGATGGAACCGGTGGAGTTGAATGTGACATGGTCTTCCTCTATGGTGTCCGTATCGGTCATTACACAACTCAGTTCGATCACTGCTTTCAATTCTCGAATATTTCCGGGCCATGGGTATTTGAAAAGCTTATTCTGGGCTTTGCTTGAAAGTTTGAGCTTACCCAAATCATTTTCTTCTGCATACTCATCAATAAAATGCTTGGCGAGCAGCAAAATGTCATTTCCTCTTTCTCGCAAAGGAGGTAAGTTTATTGGTAGCCCTAACAGTCTGTAGTACAAATCCTCTCTAAAATTGCCTTTGCGCACTTCTTCGGCCAAATCTTTATGCGTTGCACTTAAGACACGACATTTGACCTTGACCATGGTATTTCCCCCTACTCTTGTTAATTCTCTTTCCTGAAGAACCCTCAACAACTTGGACTGCATATTGATGTCCATTTCACCAATCTCATCTAAGAAAATGGTTCCCTCTCCTGCCTCTTCAAACTGCCCAATCCTGCGGGAAACTGCTCCGGTAAATGATCCCTTTTCGTGACCAAATAATTCCGATTCGATCAATTCGCTAGGTATCGCCGTGATGTTTACTGCGATAAACGGTTTCTTAGCCCGTGGTGAATTATAGTGAATGGCCTTAGCCACGACTTCTTTACCCGTGCCTGTTTCACCTGAAATGGAGACCGTGATATTTGACTTGACAGATTTCTCTACCATAGCAAACACCTTTTTCATCGAAGGACTCGTTCCGATAATGCTGGTGGTAAAGTCGTATTTCTTAGTAACCTGCTGCTTTAATTGAGAAATCTCCTCTTTTAAGCTCTGCTTTTCGCGGATGTTGCGAATGGTATTCCAAATCCTGTCCTTGGTGTCCTCATCTTTGACAATATAGTCATAGGCGCCTTCCTTTAAGAGGCTGATAGCCGTCTTAATATCTTCCTGACCTGATATAATTACGACGGGAATGTCCGCATCGTATTCCTTGATCTTGCGCAATACCTCCTCACCTGATATATCAGGCAGAGAATAATCCAAGGTCACTGCCGAAGGACGTTTGTCTAAATTATCTAGAAATTCCTTACCGGTTGTGAATTTGCTTACAGTGATGTCCGGGTTGAGAGAAAGGTGATATTCTAGAATTTCTCCATAGAATTCATCATCCTCTACCACAAATACGTTGAAATCTTCTGCCATGAGTAGTTTTAGTTGTCACAAATGTAATCTAAATACTAGATAATTCCAATTATTAGACAGTTGTATTTTAGCTATTCCAAAATGGGAAGAGATTCAAATGTCTATTTATAATCTTTCTAATTAGTGATTCAAATTACATTTGCAGCCAATAAAAACAAGCCCGAATTTCATGGCAAATACTGGTAAAATATCTCAAATCATTGGACCCGTGGTAGACGTAGCGTTTGACCAAGAAGGTTCTTCACTCCCAAAAATCTACAATTCCCTTCATGTAACCAAAGATGACGGCACAGTAGTCGTACTCGAAGTTCGGAAACGGCGCTCACGTGTGAGCTGTGGGGTGTACTATATATGGTAGACGATTATGTATTGGTACGAGACACTACAGTCGTAG
>JAHEKB010000011.1 GCA_024638525.1 Bacteroidota bacterium | reverse complement strand
ATATTTTATTTGAAGAAGGAAAATACCAGCAGTTTTATATGCCGGTGTCCTTTAGCATAGGATACAATTTCGGCACAAAATAACTCCTTGAATATTCGACTTGTCAGATCTGATGAATGGGTGCGCCTAGAAAAACTAGCATATGGTATTTGGCGCGATCATTACACTCCAATCATTGGATCTGAACAGGTGGAATACATGCTTCAACAATTTCAATCCGTCCTAGCTATGCAAAATCAAGTATCCGAAGGATATCGGTATTATGTGGTTCTTAAAGACCAGCAAATGCAAGGATATTTTGCCGTGCAGAAGAGAAAATCAATCCTATTTCTCAGTAAGATATATCTGCTTGTGGAAAATCGAGGAAAGGGTTGGGGAAAACGGATGTTGGATTTTATTCAAGATCTCGCAAAGGAGTCCGGTTGCACAGCCATTGAGCTCACCGTAAATAAAAACAATCAGAATAGCATTGACTTTTACTCACGCCAAGGATTTGAAAAATGTGAAGCCCTTATTATTGACATAGGCAAAGGCTATGTCATGGACGATTATAAAATGCGTTTAGCTATAGAATAAAACGCCAGATCAATTTGGCTAAAATGGTGGTTCTTTCCAGTTTGGCAGATCGGTAATCTTGGTTCATGATCAAGTACAGATCCGTGCCAATTTTTGGAATAAGTCTCAACCTGTAATTCAAAAGGAATTGTTCATTTGCATTGTTCCATTGTCCATATACAGAACCAAAAGCATTGGGTCCAAAGGCGTATTCTAAGCGACTTCGGTACAACTGAACATTCAGTTTGCCTTGAGGAAGCTCAATTCTGTCGTTTAATATTTCTCCACTCAGTGTGAAATACCTGCTTATTCTCCAATTAATTCCCAATGAGAATCTATCCCTATAGCCATCAAAGAAATCCCCCCAGCCATAATCGGCTTTTGCAGAAATTCTTCTGCCGCTAAAGGTATATGCGTTGAGACCGTAAAATCCCCACCAATAGGTACTGTCTGGAATCAAGAGACTGTCACCCAATAAGAAATCATCCCTTAAGCCTTCTGCCTTATAAGTATAAGTTGCAGAGAATCCATCGCGTTTACGGGTGTCAAATCCCAAGAATTGTACCGTATAGTCAAAGGTTTGAATCTCTCTGGTATCGGCGTAAGTGGTATAGGTAAATCGCAGTGGAACAAATTCAAACTGCCTTATAAAGCCCAAAGGACCCTCTGCTTTTGGCCGAGGTTTAAAACTGAGCAGAGCAAAGGTCTCTGAAAAGTTCCTTCGACGCATAAGACCCAGCTCCGCATCAAATGGTTCAGGGCTCAATTGATTGGTTAAAACACCAACCACTTTATCATTGAAATAATACAAATAGGCCCTATAGGCAAAGGCCTTGGTATCAAAGGCAGTATCGGAGTTATAGCTTTGAATATAGGCTCCCCCAATATCGAGATTGCGCTTTTTTAAAAATTTGGAGGTACTGAATCTTCCGTTGATCGCGGTGGTACTATGCCATCTCCCACTGCTAAATTTATTCGCCGACATAAGCCCTCCTACACTTTGGGCACCCAAATCTTGCCTCCAACTCGCAACAGTGTAATTACTCAGGGGTTCATTATCATGTTCAGCAGTTTGTATGCTCATGAGACCAACTGTTCGATTGTGCTCTTTACCCAACACCCTTGCTCCGGCAATGATGGGAACTGCCTCTCTATTCTCATCAAGACCAATTCTTCGAGTATAGAAAGGTACAATCCGATCGCCGCCAAAACCCATATCGAAGTAGTCTGTACCCTCTAAAAAAAACTCCCTCAATTCTGGAAAGAACAAGGGAAAACGAGTCAAATTCACCTGTTGTTGATCGGATTCTACTTGTGCAAAATCCGTATTGAATGTGGCATTAAGTCTGTAGGTTGGGCTAATCAGGTAATTGATGTCGCCCCCCGCATTTCCTCTTGCTTTGCTCTCACCTTCAATTTCAGCTCCACCAATGGCATAAGGCTTGAGCTCGACAAATCCTCCATCTCGATTCAATTTCAAGTTGAGGAGAGATCCTGCTTTATTCACTTGTTTGATGCCATAGTTTCTGCCCCATCCTTGCCAGAGTACTTGTTCTCGTTTATGGCGAATGTTTCTCTCAAAATTCACGCCCCATTCTTGAACTTCCTTACCAACCGGATAGCGCAATGAATACAAGGGAATAATAAATTCAGCAAACCAGCCTTCCGCATTTCTAACCGTTTTTACGTCCCAAACGGAATTCCAAAATGCATTTTCAGCCCCTCCATTATTGAAGATCTGTATGTCGGCCCTTGCCGCATTTGGATTGGTAACAAACATGAATCCGTTTCTGTCGTCATCGTAGGTGTCAAATATCAATATGAAGTTGTCATCGAGGTCATAATCGAAATCTCTTTTCATCTCCATGGCGATGATCTTTTCTGCTTGCTGGTCATAACACCAGACCCCTACATAAATGAAATCATCATCATAGATAATGGCCACTTCTGTCTTTTCAGTAGCGGGATTACCCACGCTCAATTCCCTTTGGGTAAAATTGCTAATCCTTTCTGCGGATATCCAAACGGAATCATTCAAAAGGCCGTCAATCAATGGTGCCATTTCGGTATAGCTGGCCTTGATCTCATTCTGAGAATACAGATTGAACTGAAAAACAGTTAAAACCAGTAAAACAACCGCGCGCCACATGGAATGCAAAACTAAACCCAGAATCCGTTCTATTGTTCACTCTCAAATAAATCCTCTTCCGCTTAACGAGCGAAAATAACGGCCTTATCATTAAACCTTACTTAGTCGCCATAATGTACACACGACGAATGATTGGAAGAAATTGGGCGGCCGGACCATAAATTGGAGGAGCGATACTGAAATCCATAAATCACTATTTATCAATGCATTGCAACGGTCTGGACGGACTACCCGTTTGCATTGATGGAGAACTGCGTCAATGTGTTCAGCTTGATCAAACAAGAGGGCGAATGGAAAATCACCAACACACTATTTAGCTTTCAGAAAGAACGTGAGCTTCATAAAAAACCTGGAGCTCATTCACATTTTAGTATATTTCCAGCATGCGTGTTATTTTAATAGCTTGGTGCTTGGTAAGCTTACTCGCTTGTCAATCAGGTTCTGTTGAAGAACAAAAACCATACAATATTCTTTTTGTCTCGATAGATGATCTGGGCCCCAATCTAGGTGCTTATGACAATCCATATATTCACTCGCCAAATCTGGACGAGTTTGCAAAGAGTGCAACCGTATTCCGAAGGGCTTACTGCCAGGCAGCCGTCTGCGCACCTTCCAGGGCAAGCTTAATGACAGGAATACGACCCGACAGCAGTGGAGTCTGGCATTTGGGTGACAAGTTCAGAATAATCAATCCAGATGCTGTTACCATGCCGCAGTGGTTTAGCAAACACGGCTATTATACCGTGAATATTGGTAAGATATTTCACAATTATATGCCAGACAGCATATCATGGGATGAACCCGATCTGAGACCAGCTCGCTATCTCAAACCCGCCTGGCTTAAAAGAGACGGTGAAACATTTTATGTCAATGAGGAAACCCAGCGAAAGCAGAAAATCAAAAGGGATTCCATTATTGCTTTAAGACCCAACTATTACGCAGATGGCTGGAACAATGGACCTGCTTGGGAGTGGGAAGATGTTCACGACAGCATGTATTTCGACGGTGCCCAAACTGAATTAGCGATAAAAACATTAGAGCGCTTAGCTGAAAAATCTAAACCTTTCTACTTGGCACTTGGCTATTTTAGACCTCATTTGCCATTTGCAGTTCCAAAGAAATATTGGGACCTCTATGATCCTGAAAAACTTCCATTGGCGAGCAATCCATTCTTGCCAAAGGCAGCACCAATCATGTCCATGAACTCCATGTATGAACTGCGCGGGTACGACGGATTCGGTCACATTAAGCATCCTTCTGAATTCAGCATGAATGAAGATACGGCACGCATACTTAAACAAGGCTATTACGCCAGTGTGAGCTATATTGATGCTCAATTTGCCAAAGTGCTTGAGAGCCTCAAACAGCTAGGTTTGGACAAGAACACCATAGTTGTAGTTTGGGGGGATCACGGTTGGAAATTGGGTGAACACAACGGCTGGTGCAAACAGACCAACTACAATATCGACATTCACGTACCCCTAATGGTATATTCCCCGACTAGCGAATTCAAAGGTGGTCAGACATTTGCCATTACAGAATTGATAGATATTTTCCCAAGTCTCTGTGAACTGGCAAATATTCCCAGTCCATCCTATATTCACGGTGAATCTTTTGTGCCTGTGATGAAAAACAAAAGCGATGGGGTAAAATCCATTGCTTACAGTCAATTTCACAGAAGACCTAAGGTGAGTCCTGACGGGCAGCGTTATATGGGATACTCTATAGTGAATGCCGACTGGCATTATGTGGAATGGTACAGCTGGGATGCAGAAATAAAAATGCGTGGCGATTTGGTTGCCAAAGAACTCTATAACCTCAAAGATGACCCAGAGGAAAACCAGAATCTAGCCGTGGATACTACATACGATAATCTTATGTCCAAATTGAATAAATCAATCACTTTGGGCTTCAAGTGGCAGTTCTAAAGCGCTACCTTTGTAGCATGTTAAGTAACTCACTTCAAAACAAGCTCAACGAACAGATAGAGAAGGAAGCATACTCCTCACAATTATACCTTGCCATGGCCTCATGGGCAGAGGTAAAAGGTTATACTGGAGTGTCAGAATTCCTGTATGGCCATTCTGATGAAGAGCGTCAGCACATGTTAAAAATCGTTCGTTACGTCAACGAACGTGGAGGCCATGCGATTGTACCAAGTCTGGATCAACCCAAAACCGATTTTGAAGATTTGAGATCCGTCTTTGAACAAATCCTTAAGCATGAATTAGGGGTAAGTCAGAGCATCAATGAAATTGTAGATCACTGTTTAAAAGAAAAAGACCACAGCACGAATAATTTCATGCAATGGTATGTTTCAGAACAAATGGAAGAAGAGAGCTTAGCTCGTTCTATCATTGATAAATTGGATCTCATTGGCAATGATTCTGCTGGTCTTTATCTCTTTGACCGAGAATTAGGTGGTTTTACGCCGGAGTAGTAATTCTCAGCTTCATCCGTTAAAAAATCTTAGATTTACCCTCAGATCATGAAGAGAACTATTTTACTCTTGATGGCGGTGCTGTGCGCGGCTGCCATCAATTTTAATTTTGGCGCAGATGATAAAGAGCCAAAAGACAGCAGTGAGAAAACAGAGACCCTAGCAGATAAGATTAAGGGAAAAACACAGACCAGTGGGCTCTTTACCTTTTACCAAGACACGGCCAAAGGTAGCATGCAAATGTGGGTCTCAAAAGACCAATTAAGCGAAGAATTCATTTACCAAAGTTTTTCCATGGGAGGACCGCCTTCACTCTTCCTAAACCAGAACATGATACGAAGGACGTTCGTCTTTAGCATTCATCGCAATTTTAATAAATTGGAATTTCAGGAAGAGAACACCGCATTCTATTATCAAGAAGACAAAGCCATAAGTAAAAGTGCCAATGCCGATGTATCAGTGGCGAAGTTCTTTAGCACTGAGATTGATTTTGAGGATTCCAGCGGGTATTTGATAGATGTGGATGACCTCTTTCTCGGTGGCTTAATGGACCCTGTCAAGCCCAATTTCATATTTAGCAATCCCAGCATACGCATATTTAACCTCGGTAGCTTTAACAAGTCCAAAAGCGGATTCACAGCTGTTCGGGCTTTTCCAGAAAACACCGATGTTCTGGTCAGTTTGACCTACGATAATCCCACACCGAAGGCCTTTGGAAGCAAGCATGTAACGGACTCTCGCTACGTTGAAGTTAAAATGCAACACAGCTTTCTAAAAATGCCCAATAATGATTACCAAGTGAGATTTGACGATCCGCGGGTTGGCTATTTTTTAGAGCAGGTGGATGATGTCAGTACCTATGATTATCCAAATTACCGTGACTTGATACACCGATGGCATTTAGTAAAGAAGGATCCCACTGCCAAATTGAGTGAGCCGGTAAAACCCATTGTCTGGTGGGTTGAGAACACCACACCTGAAGAATACAGAGAGATCATCTTAGAAGCCGGCAGAAAATGGAATTCCGCCTTTGAACAGGCTGGTTTTAAGAATGCTGTCGAAATGAAAATGATGCCCGATACAGCCAGTTGGGACCCCGCAGATATTAGGTATAATGTCATACGATGGGTAGCCTCGGACTTGGGCTTTGCCATAGGGCCCAGCTTTGTAAATCCTAGAACTGGAGAAATTCTCGGCGCCGATATTACCATCGATTTTGGAATGCTGTTGTTCTCATTAACTGAGCAAGATCTATCAAAGGTCGGTTTCAGTGCACAGGATTATCAATTAGACCTCAAATTGGGACAGGGAGACCATAGGTATTGTGGTATGGCCAGCGGCAAAAAGGCAGAACAGGGACTAGCTCATGCACTTTTGCATTCAAGAGGCGCTTCAGACCTTGAACTCAAAACACTGACGGATCAATTCATGACTGAATTGATCTTACACGAGATGGGACACACCATGGGATTGGCACATAATATGAAAGCCAGTCAAATGCTCAGCCTGTCAGAAGCACATGATACGAGCATAACCCGAAAGATTGGAACCACGGCTTCGATTATGGACTACACCATAGTCAATGTTCACTCTGACCCAAGTAAGCAGGGTGACTACTATTCTACAGTACCCGGGCCCTACGACAAGTGGGCCATAGAATACGGCTATAGCCAGTTTTCTGAAGAAGACGAAAAAGAAGGATTGGCAAAGATCCTTGCAAAAAGTAGCGATCCTCGCCTAGACTTTGGAAACGATGCGGACATTTTAAGTAGCTGGAGCGGCGTTGATCCCAGGGTCTTGACATGGGACATGAGTGGAGACGTCATTGAATACGCCATAGACAGATACGCCGGAATCGAAAAAGGAATTGGCAATCTTCCAGCCTATTTCGTAGAACCGGATGCTTCTTATCAAAAGTTGTTCTTCATGTATTATATGATGCAAAGGGGTAGAAGCTCTATGGCACGTGCAGTCAGCAGATATATTGGTGGAATAGAGGTAAACAGAACATTTCCAGGTCAGCTGGAAAACAGCAAACCCTATGTACCTGTCAGCAGCGATTATCAAAGAGAAGCCATGGAATTCTTAAAGGATTATGTCTTTGCGCCGGATGCATTTGCAAATGATGCAGCCCTGTATCCATATCTTCAACGCCAAAGGCGAGGCTGGAATTTTGGTGGATCATCCGAGGACCCCAAGATTCAGAGTTTGGTTTTTGGGATTCAATCTGGTGCACTTGGATTTATCATGAGTTCCTCCACCTTATATCGCATCAATAATTCATCCCTTTACGGCAACGATTACAGCATTACAGAAGTGTTAGAAGATCTGGTTGATGCATGTTTTGAAGACGATTGGGCTTCGGAAGTAAACCTCTTTAGACAAAACTTGCAGCAGAGCATGGTCAACTACCTCATTGGTGCGGCGAACAATAAGGCTAAGAATTACGACAATGCCTCACAGTCTGCTGCTTTTGCCCAGTTGAAAACACTGAGAAAAAAGCTTAAGAAGAACAAAGGCAGAGATGAGATGACAAAGGCACACAGAGCTAGGTTAATGCATCAAATAGATGCGGCTATGGAAATATGAAGTTCCTACTCATAGTCCTTTCCACTTGTCTATTATGTGCCTGCAATCCGCAAAGCAACGAAGTTGATGAAGCAGGCTTTGCAATTATCATTCACGGCGGTGCCGGATATATCACAGCAGACAGAATAGATAGCACAAGCGCGCAGGCTTATCGCGATACTTTAAAACTGGCCATGGACACGGGATATGAAATCTTGAGCAGGGGTGGATCTGCCGTGGATGCCGTAGAGGCCTGCCTAAATATATTAGAGGATTGCAGCATGTTCAACGCGGGCCGGGGATCGGTTTATAACAGCAAAGCGCAGCAAGAAATGGATGCTTCCATAATGGATGGGCACAGCTTGAACAGCGGTGCAGTGGCTGGAGTCAGAAGAATTAAAAATCCCATTTCAGCCGCAAGATTGGTGATGGATAGTTCTAAGCATGTCATGCTAGCTGGCGCAGGTGCAGAGATTTTAGCGCAGCATTATGGGCTTTCTATGGAAGACAGTGCATACTTTTATGACCCAAAGGGGTATAAACGAATCCAAGAACAGATAAAGAGGGATAAACACGGCACCGTTGGAGCTGTTGCACTGGATAGGAACGGACACATTGCCGCGGCTACATCTACCGGAGGAATGTTCAATAAAAAGTGGAACAGAATTGGTGACTCTCCCATCATTGGAGCAGGCACCTATGCCAACGATAATAATGTTGGAATTTCATGTACAGGCACGGGAGAATATTTCATACGGACGGTAGCTGCCCATAGTGTGGCCGCCTATTGGACCTATGAGGGCCAGCAATTGGATTCTGCCATGGCGACGGTTCTTAGAGATATCAAGAACCTAGGTGGAGAAGGCGGTATGATTGGATTGGATAAATACGGTAATCTGGCTTGGTCATTCAATACTCCTGGAATGTTTAGAGCTTACCGGCATTCTGTCAAAGGTGAAAACCTACAGCTTTTTAGGATGGAATAAAGCTAGATCAATTCTAATAGGACCACATTTTCAACGTGATGAGTCTGCGGGAACATGTCTACTGCTCTAGACCGAACAGCATTGTAATGGGATGACAGCATTTGAAGGTCTCTGGCCTGTGTTGCCGGATTACAACTCACATAAACTATTCTCGGGCAGTTGATCTCCAACAACTGCTGAACGACCTTTGGGTGCATGCCAGACCTCGGAGGGTCTGTAATAATCAGATCTGGAGCTCCGTGATTTTGATAGAATTCATCATTAAAGACGTCTTTCATATCCCCTACCACAAAAACTGAATTATCCATACCATTGAGCTGAGCGTTCTCCTTGGCCAGCACGATCGCTTCATCAACGATTTCAACACCAATAGCTTTTCGGGCGTGCTTTGCAGCAGCTAGCGTAATGGTTCCTGTTCCACAATACAAATCATAGACTACTTCATCGCCTTTGAGGCCGGCCATATCCAATGCTACCTGATACAATTTGTCTGCTTGTTTGCTATTGGTTTGAAAGAAGGACTTGGGATGAATCTTAAAATCCAAATCTTGCAGACGTTCAATGATGTGGTCTTTGCCTTTATAATTGATGATATCCAGATCAAATATGCTGTCGTTCTTTTTGGTGTTGACGGCATAGTTCAAACTGTGGGGTGAAAATGTATCGTAGATATGGTCAAGTAAAGCTTTGCTTTGATTATTGAATTCAGTGATGAATAAACTGATCATCCAATGACCCGAACTACTGTTTCTCAGCATCAAATTTCTCACCAAGCCTTCGTGTGATCTCAGGTCGTAGAATGCTAGTTCATGCGATAGACAATAGTCCCTGATCTCATTTCTAATGGCATTGGCCGCATCGTCTTGCAACCAGCACTTTTGAATGTCCACCACTTTGTCAAAACGGCCAGGAGCATGAAAACCGAGTGCATTACCGTGAGGCAATTCTTCCAGAATTTCGTCTTCATATAGCCACCTTTTATTGCTAAAGGTATACTCCATTTTATTGCGGTAAAATCTCTGTGCATCGGCACCGAGGATGGGTAAGTACTCATCGATTTCAATCTTGCCAATCCTCTGCAAGCAATCTTTGGCCCATTGATCCTTCAGTTTCAATTGTTCATCATAGTCCAAATGTTGCCATTTACAGCCTCCGCATACCCCATAATGCTCACAAAACGGCTCAACTCTATATTGAGATGGCTCATGAATTTTCTCTATCCGGGCAAGGGAAAAGCGCTTTTTACGGCCTATGATCTTGATATCAACAAGATCACCGGGTGCACCGTATTTTACAAAAATGACTTTGGAATCTACTTTGGCAATAGCGTGTCCTTCGCCACCACCTGCGAGCAGTCTTAGACGCTCGAAGTACTGCTGCTTTGCACGTCTAGCCAATTAATTCCCCGCTGTAATCTTGTTTTGATAATCAATCAAATTATCCATGGATTTATTGAACTCTGCAACATCTTGATAACCGGGTTGCTGAAACATTCTCTTGGTCTGAGGAATGTAGTAGAAGAGCGTTGGATAACCATTGGGTTTATTGTTGGACAGAGCGTATAACAACTCCGGCCCGCTTAAAGTATCCGCGCCGATGAAGTAGGTCTCGTTCTTCCTTTCTGGATTAAACTTGATGGCAATGAAGTTCTCATTCATTTTATTGATCACATCCGGATCAGCAAAGGTCTTTTTATCCATCACCTTGCACCAACCGCACCAATCTGTATAGCAGTCGATGATTGCAATCTTGCCTTCTTCATTAGCCTTTGCATAACCCTCATTAAAGGTATACCACTGAATGCCGGATTCCAACTCTCCTTGGTTCAGCGCTGTTGCCGCCATAAGGGCAGTGCAGCATAATACTATGGCGAAGATCTTCTTCATCTTACGAAGATAAAATATTAACAGGCTTCATATGTAAGTGCTATCTAATTTTCTGATTGTTTGATAGATTGTCATTTTCTTACATCTTTGTTCGACTTGCATGGATACAATGAAGCACAGGCTGAACATAGTATTGATAATATTGTTGATCGCAAGTGTCGGATTTAATGCTTTTCTGTATCTGAAACTCCGATCAAAAGAAGCCAAAATCACCTCTCTACAGAAAGTGCAAGAAGTCAATGGCCCATTGGAGGAACAGCTGGTCAACTCACAATTTTACATTGATTCGCTCATTGGTGTCAATGAGACTATTCAAAATCACCTATCTGATATTCAACGACTTGACCCTGAAGCTCCGGGTGTATTTTTTGAAGTTCAAATGGGTATCTTTAAACAATTTAGTCTCAACAACTACAGAGATTATTTAATAGAACTGAGGCAAGTTGATTCTGCTGAACATCACTTTATACTCCTTGGCAGATTCGATCAATTATCCGCTGCGGAGGATTTTGTTCAAGAGCTTAAAAAGCTCGGTTTTAGAAGCTGCTTTGTTGTAGGCAGGATAAACGGAAGGATCACTTCTGTTAAAGAGGCTATTTCACAGCTTGACCAAGCAACATTTTAAGTCGAAATTGCGTTTAATTTAGGTTGATGATGCAAGATCAAAGTCTGGAGAGAAAGCTTAACCAATTCATAAAAAAATACTATTTGAACGAGGTGGTAAAAGGTCTAATACTGACTGTTGCAATCTCGGTCGTCCTTTTTTTACTATTCAGCGGTCTTGAATACCTGGGAAGGTTTACCAGTCAAACCAGAGCTACCCTATTCTTCATTTACCTAAGTGGTCTGCTGGGAATTTCAGTTTATTACATCATAAGGCCCCTGATTGCTCTTTTTAACTTAAGGCGCAGATTAGACCATCAAAAGGCCGCTAAAATTATTGGGAATCATTTTCCTCAAGTAAAGGACAAATTACTGAATGCCTTACAACTCAAAGAAGAGTTTAAATCTCAAGACAGCAGTTTACTGAAAGCCACTATAGAACAGAGAACAAGGGCACTGAGACCCTTGCCATTCATCAATGCAATCGATTTCAGCACCAGAGGTAAATACCTTAAATACGGTTTACTTCCAGCGCTCGGGCTGCTCTCCATTTTGTTGATCACCCCTGGATTCAAAGACAGTTCAAAGAGAGTACTCAGGTTCCAAGAAGAGTTTGAAGTGCCTGCCCCATTTAGTTTTTTATTTGATGCGTCTGCAATTAAAGCTATAGAATTTGAGCCCATCCCATTGAAACTGAAATTGGAAGGAGATGAACTTCCACAGGATGTCTACGTGCATATCCAAGGAGCTGAGTTCAAGATGAGATCAGACAAGATTGGCGAATACAGTTTTGAATTGCCAGGCCTGAACGCAGATCAAGCATTGCATTTTGAAGCAGGAGGTTTTAGGAGCAAAGACTACCCCATAGACCTATTGCACAAACCCAGTCTACTGTCTTACAGGGCCATATTGGAATTTCCTACTTATCTGCAAAGGGAAAACCAAAACCTCAACAGTACGGGAGAAATTACCATACCCGAGGGAACAGCTATACATTGGGAATTTAGGACTGCTAAAGTAGATGAACTACGACTTGAACCGGAAAATAAAAAGCTTGAAACATCAGGTGGACTTTATTCTTACAGTAAAAATTTCAAATCATCTCAGTCTTTTAAAGTTCACACCAGTAATGAAGATTTAAATGAAGGTGACTCATTGGTTTACCACATAAGGGTTATTCCAGATCTTTATCCCAAGATTCAGTTCAGCCTGGAAGAAGACAGCAACAACATCAATTCTATGTATTTCTTGGGAGAAATTGCCGATGATCACGGATTGAGTAAGCTGAATTTCTTCTACAGCCATCGTCGCGATAATGAGGTACTCAATGAGGCCAAAATAAACATTGCCATCAGTGGACAAGAGAGACAGCCTTTTTTCCATATGTGGAGTTTTGCTGATCTCAAATTACAAGCCGGTGATGAAGTCAAATACTACTTTGTAGTTTGGGACAACGATGGAGTAAATGGCTCCAAATCAACAAAAAGTACTGAGTCTCTGTTCAAAGCGCCGAGCCTTGAAGAATTGGAAGAGTTCACTGAAGAAATGAACCAAAAGATTAAGGAACAACTATCGTCGGCTAGCTCTAGCGCAGAGGATCTGGAAAATGAAATTGAATCCGTGGAGAAAATGCTTACTGAGAAGAAGCAATTGGATTGGAACGACAAAAAGAAAATTGAAGATCTACTCAAGAAACAAGAAAAAATACAAGAGCAGGTAAAACAAAGCATAGAACAAAACTTCAAGAAAGACCTTCAAGAAAAAGCATTCAGCCCAATGAGTGAAAGACTTCTTGAAAAGCAGGAGAAGCTACAAGAACTCTTTGAAGAAGTGATGAATGACGAAATGAAAGAGCTCATGGAAAAGATCCGAGAACTAATGGATCAGGGTAAAATGGAGCAGCTTCAAAAGGAGATGGAGAATTTTCAACTCTCTGAGAAGGAAATGAACAAGGAGCTAGACCGCATGCTTGAACTGTTCAAGGAGTTGGAATTGGAAAAGAAACTCGAGCAGACCATCAATAAGCTTCAAGACTTGGCCAAAGACCAAAAAAAACTAGCTGAAAAAACAGAGAACAGTAAAAAGAAAGATCCCGAACTCCAAGAAGAACAAGAAAAATTGGAGAATAGAACTGAAGAGCTGAAACAAGATTTAAAAGAAATCAATGAGAAGAATCAAGCGCTAAAGTCACCAAAGAATCTAAAGACACCAGAAAACCAGAGGCAAGAAGCTCAGGATAAAATGAGTGAGGCGGGCTCTAAATTGGGGAAAGGAAAAAACAGGCAGGCAGCCGATGACCAAAAAGAAGCTGCAGACAAATTGCAAGAAATGGCTGAGCAAATGCAAGAGGCCATGGAGCAGGCATATGAAGAACAGAGAGAAGAAGATTATCGTGCTCTAAGACAAATTCTCGAGAATATCATTCAGTTGTCTTTTGATCAAGAGGACGTGCAATACGGATTTAAAGAAAACCGCAACTACAGTCCAAAATATGTCGATTTGCGACAAGAACAGGCGCGCATCAAAGACGATTCGCGGATAGTTGAAGATTCCTTACTGGCGTTAAGTGAGCGGGTAATCGAGATTCAGCATTTCATCAACGAAGAACTTTCCAGAGTAAATAACAACCTAGACAAAGGCTTGGCAGAGCTAGGTGAACGCAATACCAATCGCGCTCTTGTGCATCAACAAATGGTGATGACAGGATACAATAATTTAGCATTGATGCTCAGTCAAAGTCTGGATCAGATGCAAAAGCAAATGGCTGCTGCCTCAGAGAGCAAGGGCAAACCCAAAGCCAATTGTCAAAAGCCCGGCGAAGCGAGTCAAAAGCAAGGTAGGCGAAATATGAACAGCATAAAACAAATGCAAAAGGAGCTGGCAAAGCAGTTGGAAGAAATGAAGAATGGAATGAAAAAGGGTGAAAAACCCGGATCTCAGCAATTTGCAGAAGCAGCGGCAAAACAAGCGGCCATTCGCAAGAGAATGAAAGATCTACAAAGGCAGTTAGAGCAAAGCGGTGAAGCTGGCAGTTTGGGTAATTTGGAAAAAACTCAAGACATGATGGACGAATTAGAGCAAGACCTCTACTACAAACGATTGGATCAGAGAACAATGGAACGCTTGAACGATATTGAGATCAAACTCAGCGAACACGAAAAAGCAGAAAAAGAGCAAGAACAGGACAATAAAAGAAGTTCAGATGAAGGGCGCGATATCCCGAGGGATATACCCCCTGAGATCGAGAAATACTTGAAAGAAAAAAACCGATTACTAGAACAAATAAATCAGGTATCACCGGAGCTTAGGCCCTATTATGAACAAAAGGTCAAACAATTTTTTAATCAACCCTAATGCAGGTATTCAATTTCGAAGAAAAATTTAAAAGCATACAAGAGTATTGGAGTCCTCATATTGTAGCTGAACTAAACGGGCAATACCTCAAGATCGCCAAGGTGAAGGGAGAATTCATCTGGCACAAACACGATAATGAAGATGAACTTTTTTACGTGGTCAAGGGGAGCTTGGACATACATTTTAAAGACGACACCAAAAGGCTTGAAAAGGGCGACTTATTGTGTATTCCAAGAGGTGTTGAACACAAACCCCAAGCTGAAGAAGAGTGCTGGATTGCTCTCTTTGAACCAAAAGAAACATTGAATACGGGTGACAAGTTGGACGAATTGACAAAAACTGAGCTCAAAAAGCTCTAAGGCCGCAGTTCAAAATTCTTACCCAAATAGACTTTTCTAACTATTTCATCTCCAGCCAAATCTTCTGCGCTACCGCTTTTTAGTATTTTTCCTTCGAACAAGAGATAAGCCCTATCTACTATGGATAAGGTCTCGTGAACATTGTGGTCTGTAATGAGCACACCAATGTTCTTTTCTTTCAGTTTCTTTACGATTTCCTGTATGTCTTCAACGGCAATGGGGTCAACTCCAGCAAAAGGTTCGTCCAGCAATATAAATTTTGGGTCTACAGCTAGGGCTCTAGCAATTTCACAACGCCGTCTTTCACCCCCACTCAGCACCTTACCAAGGTTCTTGCGCACTCTCTCCAAGCCAAACTCGGCAATCAGCTCCTCCGTCTTGGCCTGTTGTTGACTTTTGCTCATACCTGTCATTTCGAGCACGGCTTTGATATTGTCTTCCACCGTCAAATCCCTGAAAACAGATGCTTCCTGGGGCAAATAGCCAATTCCTTTTTGTGCCCTTTTATACATGGCATTCTTAGTGATATTGGTCTGATCCAAGAACACTTTGCCCTCATCTGGCTTTATCAAGCCGACAACCATATAGAATGTGGTGGTCTTTCCCGCACCATTTGGACCCAAGAGACCAACGATTTCACCCTGACTCACTTCAAGGGATACTTCATTGACCACACGGCGCTTTTTATACTGTTTTACAAGGCTTTCTGCTCGGAGCTTCACAGTCTCAAAATTAACATACCAAGCCAAGAATAGATTCGTTTTACCCTATATTTGTGTAATTAACACCAATTCAAGATGAAAAAACTATTTGCACTGCTGACTATTGCTTGTATGAGTCTGGGAGCTAATGCCCAGGTCTATGTAGGAATCAAAGGAGGGGGAGGAATCTCCGTTCTAACCGCTGGGGGTACTTATGCCCATAATCCAGGTATTGGATTCAACGGAGGGTTGGCCTACAAGCAACAAGTGTTCAAAAGAATGATCCTTGAGGGAGATATTCTCATGGACATACGAGAAACCATAGTACCGGATTTGAACAACGCCGGTCTAACGTCTACCTACATTGCTGTGCCTATTACGGCTCAGTATATCATGCCATTCAACAAACAAAAGCTCGTTCCTTACAGAACAGACGATTTCAAAACTTTTTGGTTTATTGAAGGTGGACCTCAATTGGGATATGCCCTAGACGCCATTACTTATTTGGATCCGAGCTCTGATGCGAATGCAGATGACGTGCAAGCTGGAGGATTTGATGTTGGAGTAGTTGCGGGGATTGGAATAAATTTCGCATTTAAGCACAGCAGAAATAGACTCGTGGTTGGAGCCAGAGGTCACTATGGATTATTGAACTACAATAATTATGAGACTGCTCCTACCTTCAACAATATTACTGCTGGAGGCTATATCAGCTACGACATTAAATGGACTAAGAAGACGCAATACCGCTATCGCTGGTAGGCTTAAGGTCTTTCAACATAAGTTGAAGACTTCTTCTGCCATTGAAGATATTTTCATTGATCTGGAAGCAGACATCTAAAGTGTCTGCTTCTTTTATGGAAGGCAGTTTGACTGCCATATTGAATCCCACAGCTGTAATACGGTCAAATTCTCGTTGAAAGTTCAAGCGAATATGATCTTTGGTCTTACCCATCAGCTGTGGGTCAGCTGCCAATTCAATGGCTTTAGCCATAAATACGGGCTGTCTATTTGATGGACCAAAGGGCGCC
Organism: Bacteroidota bacterium; assembly: GCA_024638525.1. Classification (GTDB taxonomy): domain Bacteria; phylum Bacteroidota; class Bacteroidia; order NS11-12g; family UBA9320; genus JAHEKB01. The sequence goes on along the minus strand of JAHEKB010000011.1, from coordinate 3,820 downwards.
ATTTTCTGCAGAATGTGATGGAATTTGTCGTTGACCAGATCCAAGTCCAAAAAGGCGTCATAATAGAGCTTGGGAATCAGGTCTTCTTCCGAGATTTTTCTTTGTCCAACTGTTTCAAACGCCATTTTAAAGGCATCAAAGGAGTCTTCGCGGAGACTCATTCCGGCGGCATAAGTATGACCGCCAAACTGCAAGAGATGATCGCTGCAATCAATCAGCGCTTCGTGCACATCAAAACCCGATATGGATCTTGCTGAACCTGTAAGTACTCCATCTGACCCCGTGAGAACAACAGTTGGTTTATAGAACATCTCTACGGCTCTTGAGGCGGCAATTCCAATCACTCCTTTATGCCAAGAAGGATCATAAAAAACCAAGGTCGTATTGTTCAAGAGTTCCGGCTGTTGCTGAACAATCCTTTTGAGGTCTCCTGTAATAGACTCGTCAACTTGTCTTCGGTCTGCATTCAGTTGATGAAGTTCTTGAGCCAGTTCGGTGGCTTTATTCCAATCTTCTTCAATGAGCAAGGCGACCGCCTTGGTGCCCTTGGATAATCTACCCGCAGCATTGATTCTTGGGCCGAGGTAAAAAACCAAATCTCCTATGCCCAAGGTCTCCTTTTGTATGGCGATGGATTTTAATGCCGACATTCCCGTGCCAGCTTGTTCATTGATCACTTTCAAGCCAAAATAAGCAAGAATGCGGTTCTCACCGGTAATCGGCACTATATCAGAGGCAATGCTCAAGGCAAGCAAATCAAGATACTGCAAATAGGTATTGGGATCTAAATCGTTCTTTTGAGCATAGGCCTCACACAGTTTAAAACCAATACCGCAACCGCTTAATTCTTTATAGGGGTATGCACAGTCTTCTCGTTTGGGGTCCAATACCGCAATTGCAGCGGGAAGGCTTACTCCAGGAAGGTGATGGTCACAGATAATAAAGTCTATTCCCAACTCACTGGCATAATTGACCAATTCTACGGAGCGGATACCGCAATCCAACGCAATGATCAGGTCCATTGACTTACTTGCTGCGTAATCAATACCCTCCTTGCTGATGCCATAGCCCTCATTGTATCGATCTGGGATATAGTATTCGCATTGTTGAAGGTAGGGCTGAAAGAAAGAATAGACCAGAGAGACCGCAGTTGTGCCATCAACGTCGTAATCTCCAAATATCAGGACCCCCTCTTGCAAAGAAATGGCCGCTTCTATTCGCTCCACAGCCGCCTCCATATCCTTCATCAAGAAAGGATCGTGAAGATCGCCAATTCTCGGATTGAAAAAGGCTCTTAATTTTTCCTCGGAATCAATGCCTCTTTGACAAAGGATTTCAGCAATAACTTCTGGGGCATTCAATTCCTGAACTAGGGTTTGAACCTTATTGGGGTCTGCCTTATCCTTCGCAATCCATTGCATCAATCAAAGATAAATACCCCATCATCCCTTTGAGACCATTGTGAAGAAAATAGTCCTAAGGTGTGGATTAAACTGACTTATCGGAGGCTGATCTCTACTTGACTCAGATCGATGAATTGTTGAACCCTTGCCTCAATCTTAACATCCTCAAGATTGATTAGGCTCTCAGTTCCGAATTTCTCTACGCAAAAACTGGCCATTGCCGACCCATAAATCACTGCTCTCTTAAAATTCTCAAAATGCAAATTGTCCGTCGCAGCCAAGTAACCAATGAATCCACCGGCAAAACTGTCTCCAGCACCGGTTGGGTCAAAAACATCTTCTAATGGAAGCGCAGGACAGAAATAAACTTGATCATTGTAAAACAATAAAGCGCCGTGCTCCCCCTTTTTGATAATGAGGTACTTAGGACCCATGGCCATGATCTTGCGTGCCGCTTTCACTAAGCTGTATTCACTGCTCAACTGACGAGCTTCCTCATCGTTGATGATTAGAACGTCTACTTTGGCAATCGCTTTAGCCAGATCATCCCCAGCGACATCCATCCAGAAATTCATGGTGTCCATGGCCACCAACTTCGGCCTTTTTTCCAAACGCTCTATGACTTTAAGTTGTACCTGTGGTGAAAGGTTGCCCAGCATTAAGTAATCACAGTCTTGGTAGTTATCGGGTATGATAGGATCAAAATCACCTAAGACATTGAGCTCTGTGACCAAAGTGTCTCGGCTATTCATATCATTGTGATACTTGCCGCTCCAGAAAAATGACTTTTCATTTTCCTTGATTTGAAGACCTTCCGTATCCACGCCGTGTTGTTGCAACAAAGCGATGTCTTGCTTGGGAAAATCGCCTCCAACAACGGCGACCAAATTGACATCATCTGTCAAATAGGAGGAAGACAAACTGATGTAAGTAGCTGCACCTCCAATAATCTTATCCGTCTTTCCAAAAGGGGTTTCTATAGCGTCAAATGCGACACTTCCAATTACTAGTAAACTCATCGGGCGCAAAGCTAACAGAATTTGCTATTGAGTATTGATTTGGGATTTATGATTTGAATTTTGAGATTTGAGTATAATCAGTGTTAAGTCTGATTTCACTCAGTAATTCCTTCATTGATTCCTTATCTTTGCAGAAATCAAACAATCATGTCAACTGAACCTTTATCCATACCCAAAATCTATGAAGATGCGGCTGATTTCATGCCCATCATGGGAACCGATTATATTGAATTCTATGTAGGAAATTCCAAGCAAGCGGCACATTATTATCAGTCAGCTTGGGGATACCAACCCTTGGCCTATGCAGGGATGGAAACGGGCTTAAAAGATCGCGAATCCTATGTATTGATTCAGGACAAGATTAGATTGGTTTTGACCTCTCCATTGCACAGTGGAACGGAGATTGGCAGGCACATAGACAAGCATGGAGACGGAGTTAAGGTAACTGCACTCTGGGTACCGGATGCAACAAAGGCCTATAATGAGGCTATTTCTAGAGGTGCCACCAGTTATATGGAACCACGAGTTGAAGAAGACGCAGATGGTAAGGTGGTCAAATCGGGCATTGAAATCTATGGAGAAACGGTTCATGTTTTCATTGAGCGTGACGACTACAATGGAATATTTCTTCCCGGTTATAAAAAATGGGACCCTCTTTACAAGCCAGAAGGTATCGGTTTGAAATACGTGGACCATATGGTGGGGAATGTTGAGCTTGGGCAGATGGATGAATGGGTTGAATTCTACAAAGAAGTTCTGGGATTCAGCCAGATTCTTTCCTTTGACGACAAAGACATCAGCACGGAGTATACAGCCTTAATGAGTAAAGTCATGAGCAATGGCAACGGTCGTATCAAATTTCCAATCAACGAACCTGCTAACGGTATCAAGAAATCTCAGATAGAAGAATACATCGAGTTTTATGAGGGTGCGGGTGTGCAACACATCGCCGTTGCCACTGATAACATCGTCGAGACTGTGACTCAACTCCGGGATCGCGGGGTTGAATTTCTTCGTGTACCGGACACCTATTACGATGTACTTCTCGAACGTGTAGGTGAAATTGATGAAGACATCGAACCCCTAAAAGAGTTGGGCATATTGGTAGACCGCGATGATGAAGGTTATCTTCTACAACTGTTTACCAGACCGGTTGAACCCAGGCCTACCCTCTTCTTTGAGATCATTCAACGAAAAGGAGCGACCTCATTTGGAAAAGGAAACTTCAAGGCCCTCTTTGAGGCCATTGAACGTGAACAAGAGATTCGAGGAACTTTGTAGTTTAATTCTGAGTTCTGAATTCAAGTTTACTGCTCTATTATAGCTATTAATACCACCTTGGTAGTATTATTACTCATACCTAGCCAAAAACTAATTTAAATGCATATTTTTCCCCTC
>JAHEKB010000010.1 GCA_024638525.1 Bacteroidota bacterium | reverse complement strand
CCACGTTCTGGTGGTCTTGTGCTGGTATTTATTTCTCGCTGTTTTGGCAGCGTTGCTTCTGATTCTTTTTAATGTGCTTTTGTGATTTGCCATTTCTATTTCTTAAAAAGGGCTGCGAAAATAAGAATATTTGACCAAAATATATTACAATAATTCCTCTTTTGTGCAATCCCATTCATAGGGCTTTGTCTTGGCTATGGTTTCCAATTGGTTAGCGGATTGAACCACCGTGACATCAGAGGGAATTTTTCCTTTTATGTAGCATCCTGCTCCTATAGTAACATTGTCGCCAATCTCTGTACCCGCCACTATGCTGCAGTTGGCACCTATCCATACATTGTCTCCAATGCTCACGCCTTCGGTTCTGGATCGTTTTCTGTGATCGTATTTGTAGTGATTAGTTGTCGTGATTATGGTATTCTGGCCTATGTTGACGTTGTTTCCAAATTTTAGTCCACCTGCGGCATTGATATAAATACCGGGATTGTCTCCCGGGTCACAACAAATTCCCTTTTGAATATTGGGCCAATCCACCACCTTAGATCGGAAATCTACCGGCCAGGGCACAGCTGCATTTACACGCATGATCTTTTGCCAATAGAAATATTGCCTCAAGACTTGATAATTTTTCATATAACCATGTCTAGGTCTCTGGTATAAGGGCCAACACCACTTTACCATCCAGCGAAAAAAGCTATCGTCCAGTACATTCAATATGTTTCTGATTAAAGACTTCAAAAAACGGAGACCTTAAGTATGTTGAGCAACCAAATTACGGATGCCAGAAGCAGAATACCAACAAGAGTCTTGGCAAAAAGCTTTCGACCAAAGAGATGAAAAAAGTAGTTGAGCACCACAAGACGCAAAGCCAGAGCTATACCGGCATATGAAAGCAGGGCAATTCTAGTGGAGTCGTAGTACATATAAGCACCAATCATGGCTGCAGTTGTAAAGGCGAGAAAAGCGATATTGTATATCAATTGCTCCTTTAGCTTATTGTATGTCTCAAAAGCAGAGGAAAAAGGTGCAGTGAGGAAAATGCTGAAATAAAAGAGGATTAGAATTTCTACATACACACCAGATTCTGACCACTCTGGGCCCAATATCCAAGGAATGATATCATGGCCAAATACGAATAAAATACCTACAGGTACTACACCCAATAAAAAAAGAAAGTTGATCAATTGATGAGACATCTTTGCGCTGGACTCTTTGTCCTTTTTCATTCGAGCTATTCGCTCAAAAAAGACTTGACTACTGGCCATGGCCAGCATACTCATGGGCAAGTATGTCAACCTACTGGCGTTGTCCAAATATCCCGTCTCTGCCAAGCTGCCAAAGTAGGCCAGTAGAAAGAAAGGCATGCGGACGGCGAGGGTATTAACCAATGCTGCAGGAGCACTGAAAAGAGGAAATTGCTTGTAGTCCTTCATTAGGACCTTGAGCTCTTCAATATTGTAATCCAAGAATGAAATTCCTGATTTATAGGCCAAATGTATCACTGCGATCAATTGTCCCAGGCTATGACCCAAAATCAATCCATTACCTGCTAATTTACTTAACGGATATGCGAGCTTAAGCGCGGTTGAGCCTCCAGAACTCAGAATGCGATTTGTGCTTATTTTGGCAAAATTCCTTTGTCTATTTCTCCAAAAGACCAAACTTTCTAAAACGCCACTCAAGCTTATTACAGGCCCCACTAAATACAGCCAATTGGATTTATTGATTCCAAAAACTGCGGCAATTTGATCCTTAAAAAGTGCAGTGACCAAAAGCAGAATCAATCCTATGATAAGATTCCAAAATACTGCTAATTGAGTCAAACCTTTGGCTTTGGATTCATCGTCCTCTACTACTATGGCCATTTCATAACGAAGGCCAGAGAACACACTTACCGTTGCAACAATGCTGTTAAAAAGTCCCAATGCTCCAAAATCCTCGGGATTGTAAATCCGAGATAGAATGGGAACAGCAAAGAATCCTATAAATTGGGCTATGAGTGAACCGCTGAAAAGAAGCCCTGTGTTCTTTATGAAGTTGGTTTTAAGCAATGACAGGCAAATATAGTTCGACTATAAGAGATTGAGAGTGAGTTAATAAACGGGCTTGTGAAGCTCCAGATTTAAACTTTTGTCCGACATTGAGTATTCCTAGTGCTCGAAAACTACTTTCTTCTAATCAATGACAAGAGCTTGTCCCTTTCTATCACAACAATCAATAGCGAACAAACAAATACCACCAAAGCTAGATAGAACAATGTTCCTCCATCGCCTTGAACCTCTATACCCAATTTGGTCAAATGGAAGAATATGGCTCCGCTAATCACCCCTATGGACAAAAGCGCACCATATGCACGCGTTGCCGGAACCAGCAGCAATATGGCTGCTATCAATTCGGCTATACCGCTTCCAATCCTTCCCTGAGGTTCCAGGCCAATGGTCTCAAAGATGTAAATGCTCTCCTCTGCTCCTGTGAACTTGAAATAAAGGGTCTGCAGCAAAATGATTGCAGGCAGAATCGCAAGTATCCATTTTAGAATCTTCATAAGGCGAAAATAGGAAAGACCAGACTAAAGAATATTCTTGCGCAAGGAGGCATGGAAATACCAAGGGATGTATGTTCTGTCATTTAGCATTCATCAGAGCGTCATATCTGAGTGTAGCTGTCAGTAATGCTATGGTATTACGTTTATTTCGCTGTAATGCTAAAACAAACACTCGCAGTGCTGGCAGCTTTAATCCTCTTTTCCTGCAATGAGAAGGAAACCGAAAATCCCCCTCAGAAAGAAGAGAGTCAAGTCTTAATGATTGATAGAGTGTATCGACCCCTGGCACACCACTTTAGCAGCACCGGTTGTGGTCCTTGTGGACGTTTTGGTATCCCCCTTATAAGTCAGGTCGCTGATGAAATGGGCGATAGTATTGTACCGCTCATTACTCACTTTAAATACAATGATCCCTTTATCACTGAGTCGTCAAAAGCCATAGAACAAGCATTGCTGTTCCAGTGGTATTCTCCTCAGATTTGGGTGAATAATACCAATATCACTTTGGAAATACTTAATGATGGCATTCCAGCAGCGGTGAAAGAGACCAAAGAATTGCTGAGAACAGAAATGTCAAAAAGTGCTGAGGCCTTTGTTGGATTGTCGGCTAAACTGAATGCGAGCGATCGCTTTGATATTGAATGGATCATTGAGAACAATATGGACGACAGTGCCAGCTATTATGTTGAAGTCTATGCCATGGAAGATGGTATTGTGGCTAGCCAGGCAGGGGCAGATCCCTTTGTAAGTACGCACTATAAAGTTAACCGAGGAGGACATTATGGCGATATGGGTCTGAGAGTTGATCTGGGAGCCAAAGCAAGTGAAAAGTTCGAAATTGAATTTGTGCCATGTTGGGTTTGTGAAGCAGAAAAGCAATATTTCAATATCATAGTTTGGAAGGAGACAAGCCCTGGTCGCTTCCATTATATCAATGGCAAAGTGATTCCCTAATCCTTTTGTTCTGATTGCTGTTTATTTGAAACCTTGAGCGCACAGAGTAAACAGATTACCACACTTACTTTCTTTAAGTACTCCGGTATAAGGTCTAAGATTTGGGCCTTTGGCATGATGCAGTATGCTCACCCATATCTAAAAGATGTAACGGGTTTGCTCAACTATAAAATGATGGGAAGTGGGGTAGGTAAAGGTTTTAATCCATGGCCAGATTGGTCGGTCTACGCATTGCTTCAGGTCTGGGAAAATCAAGAATCTGCGGATCATTTCTTAGAAAAGTCAGACTTGATGAATAAATTTTCTAGCAGGAGTATCAACAGCATTAGTTTTTTCATGCGGAATATCAGGTCATATGGTGCTTGGGGTGGAGTAAATCCCTTTGAGAAAGTTGAGCATGAGAGGGGCGGTATGATTGCTGTCATTACACGAGCTACCATAAAAAAATCAAAGTTGATACGATTTTGGTCGTATGTACCTAGAAGTCAGCGAGGCTTGCTTCAGAACAAAGAACTTTTGTTCAGCAAAGGCATAGGAGAAATCCCTATTGTTCAGATGGCCACTTTTAGCCTCTGGAAATCTGAGAAGGGAATTGTACAATATGCATATGAAAATGATCCGCACAAAGAAGCCATTCGACGCACCAAGAAATACAATTGGTATAAAGAGGAGCTATTTGCGCGCTTCGCAGTGATCAAGTATAGAGGTTCTTGGGAGGGTTTGGATTTAGATCCGGATCTAGCGGAATAGTTCTTTCAAAAAGGCTTTCCCAAATGCAGCCTTATCCACGCTAGCCATCACTGCCAGTTCATCTAATGGGCTGCTTTCTTCGTCAAGAAAACGAAACAGTCGCTGTATCGGGTTTTTTGTATAGAGGTCTGTGAAGAGTTGTGGCCCTTTTGAATTATGATTCTGCAATACATGAAGTAATGTGCTGTCGTAGAGTTTAAAACGCTGTGCTGAGTTCTCATTCAATTGAGATTTTGATTTGATTGCCTGGATCAAATGATCCACTTTTTTACCTGCATTATTAAATGAGTATCCAGTGGATGCTTTGACCCATCCAGCTGCTGCACCAATTTTTATTAGTTTGTCGCTTTGATGTTTTTCAAAAGGATAATTGGTCATGGGAATCACTCCTTCTTCTACTTCTAGTTTTTGATAAGACTCCACCTTTAGCACTTGGGCTATATACTTCTTCAAAAGCTCATCATAGTGATCTGAACCTCGCATATCAGGGGTGAAAAAGGTAAACTCAATCAAGGCTTCCTTTGATGAAATAGGCAAGATGTATGTAAAACAGCAGCTGTCTTCAAAGCCGAGCCGGTAATCCATCATCGTAAAGCTCTCAGGGTCAAATACGTTTTTAACGGTCTTTATTCTCCAACCCCTGAAATGCTGATAAATTCTCAAGCTGTTTGGGTCAGTTGACCACTCTTCTGGAACCCTGCTGTCAAAAACGATTGCTGCCTTATATGTGGCTTTCTGGGTAGATAAAGTCACTTTTTCGCCTCTTTGAACTTCCGTGATCTCTTCTTGTACCCACTGAATGTTAGCAGCTTGCAACAATCGGTTCTTGGCATGAGCGTAGAAGTCCTCAGACCTCAGCATTTTATATTTATAAGGTGATAAGTTCAATACCTCAGACTGGTCTTTTCCATGGAAAAGACCAGTCTCCCAAGACTTGGAGATCAGTCCATCCCACTTGCCTTGGCCAATTTCCCAAAAGCACCAAGTCTTATCATTGGCCGTTTTACCATCTTTATCCAAAATTAAGATGCTCTTTTCTGAAAAATATGCATCACTTTCCATAGCCAATGCAAGCTGTAATCCCGCAGCACCTGCTCCAATTATGGCATAGTCAAAAAGTTCAGCTGACATAGAAATAGACAAAGAAGATAAGTTGAACCAAATAGCAATGCAGACTGAAAAGTCTATTTCCTCTCAAATTGCTCCACTGATGAATACATTGGAGAAGAAACGCAATGATAAACCAAGCAATATAGTTTTGAAGAGGAGCCATTCCATTGGAAAACTCCCAGAAGTCAAAAACAGGAGCGCTGTGCTCCATGAATAAATCCAAAAAAACCATGAGACCTGCACCCAGAGCAGCCTTTATCCAGCGATTTGCTTTCATGAAATTTGAGATTTCTGCAGTGATCATTACCAAGAGGGCCCAATTCAGACCGATAGCCCAAGGAACACCTCCTACTTTGGGTCCGAGATTCTCACCATAGTTGTATTCTCCAAAAAAGAGCCCATAATTGGCACCGAGGTATTCCGCACTCATTCCCACCGCTGCAAATAGAAGGAACAGCGACAAAGCTCGAAGGTTAGTCAAGGGATAGATCAAAATTAACAATAGCCCCATCAGGCTTAAATTCATGGCAGTCTTTGATACAAACCATTCGGTGTAACCCAAGGCAGATCCTATGATAGCAGAGATATGAAATAAGTACAAAAGGCCGATTGAAAAATAGACCGCACTGTCTTTTTTGGACAAATATGTGCTGAACGTGCTCATGTTTTTGGTACCAATTCACTGACTATCTTGGCCGAAAGCAAACATAGTGGAATGCCTCCACCAGGATGCACAGATCCCCCGCAGAAATAAAGATTCTCAATTTCTGAGGAAAAATTGGAATGCCGCAAGAATGCCGCAAAGCGATTATTACTTGAAGTTCCATAAAGTGAACCTCTGTATGAACTGGTCTTGCTTTCTATGGTCAACGGTTCTAATATTTCTTCGCTCTCTATATAGTCTTCAATATTAGTTTTCAATATTCTGTTCAGTTTAGCTGTGATATTCTTTCTGGCTTCTGTCTTTAATTGTTGCCAATCTTGACCGTAATTGGCAGGTGCATTAATCATGACAAACCAGTTCTCACAATTGCTTGGCGCATCAGTCTTTTGATCTTTGCTTGTAATGTTTATATATACTGTGGGGTCATTGTGCAATGTCTTGGTTTGAAAAAGCGCTTCGAATTCTTCGCGATAATGATTACTGAAAAAGATGTTATGCAAGTCCAATTCCTGAAATTCCTTCTTTATACCCCAGTAGAATATCAATGCAGAACTGGATCTTTCTTGTTTTAATACGCGCTTAGGTGCCTTGGCTGTGGGCAGAAGTTTGTCATAGGCCGAAAAGACATCCATATTGCAGACGACCACATCCGCTAACTCTTCGGAATCCCCTGTTTTTATGCCAATGACGCGATCTCTTGCGTGAAGGATACGATCTACTTTTTGATTCAAGTGAATGGCTATTCCGAAATCTTTTGCCAAGCGCGTGAGGCTTTGGGAGATCTCATGCATTCCTCCTTTGGGAAGGTAAGTACCGTAGTGCATTTCCAAATGAGGAATCATGGACATTATACCCGGTGTTTGATAAGGAGAAGAACCGTTGTAGGTGGCATATCGGTTGAAAAGCTGAATGAGTTTAGGGTTCTTGAAATACTTTTTATTGGTCTTATTCAGACTGTTGAACAGGTCAAGCTTAAAGCTCTGCAAAGCGGACCGCAAGGTTTTCCATCGCAGATAGGTCGATCGTTTGTGTAGCGAACTTTCTAAAAAAATATCCTTGGTCAGATCGTACTTTAGCTTTGAATTTCCCAAGTACTCGCTAATGGCTGAACTTGATTCATTGAAGTATTCAGCTGCCTCTGCAACAAATTGTTGTCTATCCGCGGCAACAGAAAAGCTAGATCCATCTTCCCAGAAATAATTGCACACCCTGTCTTTACGTATGTAATCGAAATAATCTTTTGGCTTGTCGGTGTATAGCTCAATTAGCTCATCCACAAGCTGCGGCATGGTGAAAAGTGATGGTCCCATATCCCATCGGTAGCCGTTTTTCTCAAAGGCATGAAGCTTGCCACCAGTATAGTCATTGGCCTCAAAGATCTCCACCTCATACCCACGCTTTCTCAAACGGAGTGCTGAAGCTAGACCCGCAATTCCTGATCCTATGACGATGGCTTTTTTCAATTTATGAGGCTGTAATTACTTCAATATTAGCAAGTATAGTCAGCATTTTGTTTAACTTTATCAATAATAATTTGAACAAAACCTTATGTCCTTTGTATTTCTTCTATTGGCGAAAGTTAAGTTTTGGTAATCTCCCGTCAAATATCCATGCATATTTGCCGCTTGTTTAAGTGAGAATCTTAAGACTCTCGTTGTTAAATAGAAAAATCATGAATACAAATATTGGAATCGATGACATGGCCTTTCAAGCGCCAAAACTGTATCTACCCATAGAAGAGTTAGCACTAGCGAGGGGGATTGAGAATTCAAAACTGCGATTTGGCTTGGGCCTCGAGCAAATGTCAATATGTGACGCAGACGAAGATATAGTAACCTTATCTGCATCAGCAGCACTTAAATTAATCAAGAAGCGGTCTTTGAACCCAAAAGACATTGGCAGAATATATATGGGAACAGAAAGTAGCATAGATGGTTCAAAACCCATCAGCAGCTATGTTCACGGTTTGCTAAATAAGGAATTTGAAAGCATGGGTTATGGATCAAGTGCCTTGCTTCATACTGACGTTATAGATATGACTTTTGCTTGCATTGGAGCTGTTGATGCTATGCACAATTCATTGGACTACATTGCTGCTAATCCAGAAAAAATGGCAATTGTCATTGCTGCTGATATTGCCAATTATGATTTAGGTTCAAGCGGTGAATACACTCAGGGTGCCGGAGCGATAGCCCTTTTAATCAAAAAGGATCCTGAACTCATGGTTATAGAACCAGAATGGGGAGTAGCTACGCAATGTGAGCATGATTTCTTTAAGCCCATTCGTTTAAAAATGGCTGAAGGTGAGTTAGTAGAATTGCATGACGAAAAACCCGTATTTGATGGTCAATTCTCAAATCAGACGTATCAAGAAAGAATTACTGAAGCTTGGGCACATTATGAAGGGGAATCATCCATTACTTCGTTTGGCACTTTAGTGTTTCATCTCCCTTATGCCTTTCACGGCAGGCGAATAATTGCGCCATTGTATATCAATGAACTCAGGCAACAAGGCCGCCTAGGTGCTTTGGCTCAAGAATATGGTTTGAACCCAGATGCACCGGAATTCAAAAAAGCTTTCACAAAAACAGATCATTATAAGGATTGGGTGGGCGCTACTATTGCCAAAGGAGAACTGTTTTCATCTGCTATGGGTAATCTCTACACTGCCAGTATCTTTTTGAGTTTAATGAGTGCTTTGGAGAATGGTGCCCAATTGGAAGGAGAACGAATACTGTTTTTCGCTTATGGTAGTGGTTCGAAATCAAAGGTATTTAGTGCTAAATTGGCAAAGGGATTCAAAGACAGAGTGATGGATTGGAATACGGCTAAACAATTGGACGAACGAACAGCGATTGGCTTTGAAGAATATATAGAACTGCGAACTACCCTGATGGAACGAGTATTCGATCAGAGACCGGGTTTTGTCCAGGTTTCCAGCGGGTCTACTGAGTTTAACCGCTTTGCTAGAAAATATGCCTATAGAGAAGCAGTGGCAAAATCAATTTCTCAGTCTTAGACCATTGCTTTCTTAAAGCAGAGACTGTTCTCTACACCGTTATAAGGCCCGTAGTTAGGGATTTTGTGATATCCCAAAGCTTGATAAAACGCAATGGCCTCTTTTTGCCTTTTGCCCGTTTCAAGCAGGCAATATTCTGCGCCTAACTCCATGGACCAGTTTTCGAGATGACTGAGTATTGCTGTGGAATATCCCCTTCTTCTGAAGGTCTCTTTACAATACATTCTTTTGATCTCCATGCCCCGCTTCCATTTTTTCATTCCACCACAGGCCGCGGCCTGCTCGTTTCTGTATAGAACTAAGACATGGTCTAATTTTTCTATTTTGTTGAATTGATTATAGAAGTCATGTTCTTCACCATCTGTGATTGCCAAATAGCTGTCAAGCTCTTTGACTAGAGCTTGAAAGTCGGGGTGTTTTGAATTTGTCCTGACGATTTGCATCTATTGCCCAAAGTTCCCCAATGAAATGATAATCCATAATTCAACTTTCAACATTAACTTCGCCGCTTCATGTCTGAAGAGCATTTTAAACACATTCTTTCTCACTCAAAAGAGTATGGTTTTGTCTTTCAAAGCAGCGAGATCTATGATGGACTTGCGGCCGTCTATGACTATGGACAAAACGGCGTTGCGCTCAAGAATAATATCCGCGAATACTGGTGGAAAAGCATGGTGCAACTGCACGAGAATATTGTGGGAATAGATGCAGCCATTTTTATGCATCCAAAGACATGGAAAGCAAGCGGTCATGTGGATGGATTCAACGATCCAATGATCGATAATAAGGATTCAAAGAAGAGGTATAGGGCTGACGTATTGATTGAGGAACATATTGAGAAATACGTACAGAAAATTGAGAAAGAAGTAGCCAAAGGAAAAAAGCGCTTTGGAGAGGATTTTGACGAAGAACAATTTCGCACCACCAATCCCAACGTTCAGCGCAACGCTAAGAAGGTGAAAGAGATCAACTCCAAATTGAGAGAGGCCATGGACGATGGCGATCTGGATGACCTAAAAGAACTCATAGAAGAACTCGGTATTGCAGATCCGATTTCTGGTAGCAAGAATTGGACAGATGTCAGGCAATTCAACTTGATGTATTCTACGCAGATGAGCGCTACAGATGGGGAAAATGAGATCTATCTTAGACCCGAGACCGCTCAAGGCATTTTTGTCAATTATCTGAATGTCCAAAAGACGGGAAGAATGAAATTGCCTTTTGGGATTGCCCAAACGGGCAAAGCATTTAGGAACGAAATCGTCGCCAGACAATTCATCATGCGCATGAAAGAGTTTGAGCAAATGGAAATGCAGTTTTTCGTGCAGCCGGGTAGCGAAATGGAATGGTTCAAGTATTGGAAAGAGGAGCGCATGAAATGGCATAAGAATTTGGGCATAGAGGAATCAAAGTATCGCTACCACGATCATGTGAAATTGGCTCATTACGCCAATGCAGCAGTGGATATAGAATTCCAATTCCCCTTTGGATTCAAAGAAGTGGAGGGCATACACTCCAGAACGGACTTTGATCTTTCGCAGCACCAAGAATTCAGCGGCAAGAAACTTCAGTATTTCGATCCAGAGAAAAACCAAAACTATGTTCCTTATGTGGTGGAGACTTCCATTGGTTTAGACAGGATGTTCTTAGTACTCATGAGCAACTCTTTACAGCATGAAGACTTGGGAGACGGACAGAGCAGAACCCTTTTAAGACTACCGGCAGCTTTAGCTCCTTTCCAATGTGCCATACTGCCTCTGACTAAAAAGGACGGTCTTGCTGAAATGGGACTCAAGATCTTTAACGAGCTAAAACTCGATTTCAATTGCTACTACGAAGACAAGGACAGCATTGGAAAACGTTACCGCAGACAAGATGCCATTGGTACGCCCATCTGCATCACTGTGGATCACGACAGCCTTGATAATGATGATGTTACCATTAGATTCAGGGATAGCATGGAACAAAAGAGGGTCAAAATCAGTGAGTTGAGCACTATCATTGCACGAGAAGTGAGCATGAAGGAGCTACTCAGAAAGCTCAATTAGAATCCCATTATGGGCAAACGATCAACCCGGTAATAATGTTGAGTCATGGCATTTTGTTGGTGTGCCACCATCATGGAATTTAATTCATCATAATTATTTGGTTTGAGATACAGGAATTTGGCATCAGAGCGAATACAAAAGTTAATAATTATTGATTCCTTAATATGAAATATTCATTTGATGCTGCTATTTCCTAGCTTTGCGGCCTCTTTATGCACAGAACTCATACCGCAGGAGAACTGCGATCTTCAGATGTTGGCAAAAAGGTCACCTTAAGTGGCTGGGTTCAGACCACACGTGATTTTGGCGGAATGACCTTCATTGACCTGAGAGATAGATATGGAATTACTCAATTGTCATTCAATGAAGAATTGAACAATGCCTTAAATGAGAAGGCGAGGAAATTGGGCCGCGAGTATGTTATCAAGGTAGGAGGTGAGGTTATAGAAAGGAGCAATAAGAATCCAAATATTCCAACCGGTGATATTGAAATCAGAGTGGAGCATTTAGAAGTTTTAAATGAATCTAAGCTTCCTCCATTTACTATTGAAGATGAAACAGATGGCGGAGAAGAGATCAGGTTAAAATATCGTTATTTAGACTTGAGAAGGTCTCCAATACAGCAGAAGGTCATTCTCAGACACAGACTAAATAAGGCGATCCGCAACTATCTGGATGAGAATGGATTTACGGAGGTGGAAACTCCTTATCTGATCAAATCTACACCAGAAGGTGCTAGGGACTTTGTGGTGCCCAGTAGATTGAATGAGAATGAATACTACGCATTGCCTCAATCACCCCAAACCTTCAAGCAGCTCTTGATGGTCGGCGGTTTAGATAAATATTATCAAGTTGTAAAATGCTTTAGGGACGAAGATTTTAGAGCAGATCGACAGCCAGAATTTACTCAAATAGATTGCGAGATGAGTTTTGTGGAGCGAGATGATGTACTCAGCACTTTCGAAGGCATGATACGCGCTGCGTTCAAGGATAGTAAGAACATAGAATTGGGAGAAATTCCAAAACTGACCTATGCAGAAGCCATACGCCGATTTGGGTCTGATAAACCGGATATGCGTTTTGCAATGGAATTGGTAGATATGGATGTAGTGTGCAAGGGCAAAGGTTTTGGGGTCTTTGATCAAGCAGATAAGGTCTTGTCTATTTGTGTGAAAGGGGGAAGCAGCTATACACGAAAAGAACTGGATGCTTTGACGGATTGGGTCAAAAGACCGCAAATCGGTGCGAAAGGATTGATCTATTGTCGAATAAATGAAGACGGAAGTTATAAATCTTCGGTAGATAAATTCTTCGATCAGGATGCCCTAGCCGCATGGGCAGATGCTACAAAGGCAGAAAGTGGAGACATCATTCTCGTGCTCAGTGGTGACGAGAGTAAGGTGTATAAGCAGATGAATGAGCTGAGACTGCATGTGGCCGACCAGCGCGGATTGAGATCCGGAGGTGATTTCAAAGCTGTTTGGGTGGTGGATTTTCCTCTGTTAGAGCGGGATGAAGAAAGTGGACAGTGGCACGCAATGCATCATCCCTTTACGTCACCTAAACCGGAAGACCTTCAGCTAATGGAAAGTGATCCTGCTGCGGTGAGAGCCAATGCATATGATTTGGCCATCAATGGAATGGAAGTTGGAGGAGGAAGTATCAGAATTCACGACAGAGAACTGCAACAAAAGATGTTTAAACTCCTTGGATTTAGCCGTGATGAAGCTCAAAAGCAGTTTGGTTTTTTGATGGATGCCTTTGAATATGGAGCACCGCCGCATGGTGGAATAGCCTTTGGCTTGGACCGCTTAGCAGCTATTTTAGCAGGGACAGATTCCATTCGAGATGTCATCGCTTTTCCCAAGAACAACATGGGCAGAGATATCATGATCGATGCGCCATCCGAGCTCAATGAAGAGCAGAAAAAGGAATTGGGCCTCTAATTACTCGCCAAAGTACTCGACGTATTGGTTTTCTGTTTCGTATAGTTTCACAGAATGAAGAAAGACATCTGATGGAAGTTGATCCTCCAATTGTTCCCAAATTTTTAATGCAATATGCTCTATCGAAGGCATCAAGTCTCTTAGAAAGTCCACATCCATATTCAGATTGCTGTGATCCAATTTTGAGACCACCCGGTCTTCCATTATCACTTTTAGCTTTTTCAAGTCCATGACAAAGCCAGTTTCTGACTTGGCAATGCCCTTTACTGTGACATGAAGATCGAAATTATGACCGTGCCAATTTCTGTTGGCACATTTTCCAAAGACTTCTTCGTTCTTTTCTTCTGACCAAGCCGGATTGTACAGCTTGTGGGCAGCATTGAAATGCATCTTTCGGGTTACGTAAACTTTGCCTTGTTTAGCCATTGCTTATCAGCCCGCAAATATACTTTGTTGCACAAGCTTAATCACTAAATTTGGAGCAAAATGGCGATAGTGGTAACCGGTGCTGCCGGCTTTATAGGAAGTTGTTTGGTTTCATTTCTCAATCAAAAGGGGATAGAGGATCTGATTTTGGTGGATGATTTCTCAATAGAGAAGAAGAAAGACAATTGGGTTACGAAGAAATATCGCCAACTAGTCAACCGAAAGAACTTTCTTTCTATCCGTTCAGATGAAGTCGATTTTGTCTTTCATTTAGGGGCGCGGACCGATACAACAGAAATGGATCAGGATGTTTTCGACGAACTCAATTTCAACTACAGTAAAATGATCTGGAAATGGTGTGTTGACAATAATATTGCTTTGATATATGCCTCATCTGCAGCCACTTATGGAAGTGGGGAACAAGGTTTTTCTGATGCTCATCAGGAGATAAATGCCTTAAAGGCATTGAATCCCTATGGCCAGAGCAAGTTGGATTTTGATCGCTGGGTGTTGAGCCAAAACACACAGCCGCCTTTTTGGTGCGGGCTAAAATTCTTCAATGTCTTTGGACCCAATGAATATCACAAAGGCAGAATGGCTTCTGTAGTGTTTCACGCCTTCAATCAAATCAACGAAACGGAAAAGCTCAAACTGTTCCAGTCACACAAGTCTGAATATCGTGACGGTGAGCAAAAGAGGGACTTTATTTACGTCAAAGACCTGCTGGACCTCATGTGGTTTTGGTATGAGCACAGAGCGCATTCGGGTATTTACAATGCAGGTACAGGCACTGCTAGGACCTTCTTGGATTTAGCTAATGCCATCTTCAAGGCAATGAATCTAGTGCCAAACATCGAGTTTATTCCGACTCCTATGGATATACGCGAGAGCTATCAGTATTTTACCGAGGCTGAGATGAGAAAGACACGAGATACAGGCTATAAAATGGCTTTCACAGAATTGGAAAATGCAGTTGAGGACTATGTGACACACTATCTGACTCCCAATACATACTATTGATAGCGAAAAGGTACATACTATCAGCTCTCTGGCTAATTGCACTGACTCTAGGAGTCTATTTAAGTCTTGATTTAAAAAATGAATCCCAAAGAGAGGCTGGAATAAAAGAATTTTATCCCGAAGCCTTGATCGAAGAGCTCTCACTAGAAGCCTCCGAACTTTTTATACAGTTTGAGGGAGTAGACTTTAATAGCGAGCAGACCAATAGGGCATATAAACTCAAGAAGAAGAGATGGTACCTCAGTAAGTTTGATAGTACAGGTGCCCGTTTTTGGAACAGCAATAAAATTGGGCTGGACAGCAGCTTGTTCGCGCAGCAAGCTTTTCCGCTCTACTACAGTTTTGGTGACGACTTCTACCTTGTCTTTAAGGGACAAGGAGGTGTGTTTCTATCCCATCGCCTGGCTAATGACGGTAAATTATCACAGAAATTCGTATTGCGTTATCCTGATTTGCGCAACTACAAATTACAGCGCGAAAATGAGCCGAGCATAAGTGCGTTAGGCGGCTTGAACTTGACATATGAAAGGAGTGGTGAAAGCTATTCATGGCTTGTGCTTAGCTTACTTTTTTTGAGTTTGTTGGCCTTGTTCTTTGTCTACTATAAGAACGAGAAGATGGTCATGGCCATCGTAGTTACCATTGTCCTGCTTGCTTTAGATCTCACTTTGTACTTCGGACATTTTGAGGCATTGTCCAATCATTCGCTTTATCAACCCGAACTCTATGCCAGCTCAAACTTCTTGGGTTCCCTCGGTGCATTGATTAATCATCTTCTTGTTGCCATTCCCGTGGTCTTTCTTTTTAGATTGTTGCTCGAAAGATTATCATTTCCTTTTTGGCTGAGGTTCATTTCATTTGTCCTTGCTTATTTTATAGCTGATCTGTTCTTAGACTTGGTCAAAGGGCTAGTACTTGACTCCAATATATCCTTCAATTATGAACAGCTATACGGAATAAATGTCTACACTTTTCTTGCAGTAACAGCCATTGGACTTTGCTTTTTTCTGCTTTGGGCGTACCTCATTCAGATTGCAGCCATGGACAAAAAGGATCATCGTTATCACTGGTGGAGTTTGAGCTTGGCTGCTATGGTATTTGTGGTTTTCCAGATGGTAGATGCCGGACGTAGTTTCTCAAGTCTGATACTGGTCATCATAACAGTACTATCCGCAGCTTTTCTCTACCAATATTGGAACGGGAATAGATTAAAGGTGATCTCTCTTTATTTTTTAGCGATACTTCTGACCACGATTATTGTTCAGACCAATCAACTTCAACGAGAGCAGCGCTATTTGAGCCTATATGCGACCAAATTGGTAGCAAGTCAAGACATCAGGGCAGAATACATTTTAAAGTCGCTAGAAGACCGACTGGCTGAGGAATTTTTAGTGCCTGAAGATTACGATAATTTCTATATCCGCAAGGATGTAGTTGAAAATAGGATAAAACGTCTATACTTCTCTAACTATCTTGAGAAGTACGAATTGCGCATGATGAGCTTCGATTCATTGGGCAAAAACATCAACGACAATACGCTCTATGCTTTCGATATTTTAGATAAAATCTACAACCAGAATACAAAGAGAACCCTATCAAATTATTTCTATCAGATCAATGATCCAAGTTTGATAAGTGGGTATATCGCCAAGTATGAGAATTGCGACATCGACGGTCATTATGGAACGACCTTTATTCTTTTGCAGCCGCGATTGATCCAATCTGACTTTCTGTATCCAGAGGCATTTGCCAATCAACAAAAGCGAGAACTGGTGAATATATCTGAATACTCATACGGTATATATTTTAAGCAAAAGCTCATCAGTCAAAAAGGGAGCTATGCTTATAGTTTGAGTCATTATCCCGAGGTCCCCAAGAAGAAATTTGGCCGCCAATTTGGAGAGTATTATCACTTTCACTATACAGAACTAGAGCCCTTTAATGTGGTGTTGAGCAAGAAGTATAATGCTTTGAGCGCATGGTTAAGTACCTTTACCTTTAGCTTTATATTTATGCTGCCTATCGCAATTTTGCTATTGCTTCTATCTGCAGTGTATGAGCCACAAAACAATTTTCTGCTGGATCTGAGGGGACGATTCTTAAGCACTCGAATTCAGGCATCGCTGACCTTAATACTATTGGTAGGTCTATTGCTTTCGGTCTATATTATTATCTCATACATTCGGGCCAATTACAAGGACAATCTTGAAAATCAACTGCTCAATACGGTTAAAAACATAGGAGCGCAGTTTCAGAACCAGGTGGATTTGGAACAGAAATTGGCTTCAGAAGAAGAACGCATGTTGATGATCAATGAGGAATCCAGTGATTTCAAAGTGGATTTGAACTTATATGATGCACAAGGATATCTGCTGAGCACCACAAAATCCTATTTGATCAAAGAGGAGATCTTAGGGAGCTTGATGAATCCGAATGCCTATGAGCGCATGAAAGGAAATGACTTCTCTCAACTGTTGCTTCAAGAAGAATTGGAGGGAACCGAATATCTGTCTGCTTATGTGCCGTTATTCGATGGAAAGAATGCCGTCATTGCCTATCTGAATGTGCCCTATTTTGCCAAGAATGAGCAGCTGAATAAACAGATCTCCACCGTATTGGTCAATGTAGTGAACATCTACTTCCTCCTTTTGCTAGGAGGGATTCTTATTGCACTTTTTATCTCAAAAAGGATTTCTAAACCTCTCTTGTTGATCCAACAGCGGTTTGCCGAAACTGGATTGGGGATTGAAAATGAGTTGATCACCTATACCCGAGACGATGAGATTGGATCACTGGTAAAACAATACAATAAAATGGTTTTGGAGCTGGAAGAAAGTGCAAGTAGGTTAGCCGCAACTGAAAGAGAAGGAGCTTGGCGAGAAATGGCCAAACAAGTAGCTCACGAAATCAAGAATCCACTGACCCCCATGAAGCTGAGCATACAACATCTGCAAAGGGCCTATGAAAGGGGTGGAGACAATCTGGATGAGTTATTTAAACGAACCAGTAAACTCCTAATTGATCAAATAGACAGTTTATCGAGGATGGCATCTGAGTTTTCATCTTTTGCCAAAATGCCAGAAGGCAATTACGAGATATTTGATCTCTCTGAAGCACTGCAACAGACCGTGGATCTCTTTACTAGAGATCAAAAAGTTGAAATTCATTCAAGAATTCAAGACGAAGCATGGGTCCACGCAGATCCAGAACAAATAAAACGGGCATTCAACAACCTCATCAAAAACGCAATACAGTCAATTCCTGAAGATGTTAGGGGAAAAATCGAGATCAGTTTGCATAATTTGGAGCATCAAGTTGTGGTAAAAGTAAAGGACAATGGAAAGGGCATTTCTCCAGATTTGGGCAAGAAAATATTTGAGCCTAATTTTAGCACCAAGACTTCGGGCATGGGGATGGGCTTGGCCATTAGCAAAAAGATAGTAGAGACAGCCAAAGGCAGCCTTGATTACGAGACTGAACTTGGCATTGGAACCGTATTTATTCTCAGATTGCCATTGTACAATGAAAATTAGTTCGATACTGATAGCTGTGATTTTGGTGACTTCTTGTGCTGAGCAAAGACCACTAGAGTTTGATGATAAACTAAAAGCCTCAGAACATTCCCTCTTGATGTTTTTTGCACCGGATTGCCCGTTGTGCATTACTTTTTCTAAGCCGATCAATGAATTACATGATTCCTTTCCCGATGTTCAATTTCTAGCCGTTCTGAGTGGGAGTCATTATTCCAAAGCTGAGGTGGAGCATTACTTTGAACAAACCGGATTGAAGGCTGAACTCATTATGGATCCAGATTACCGAATTGCTAAATCCTTTGCTGCGAGTATTACACCAGAATTCTTTTTGATAGATAAGGAGGCCAATATCTTGTATCAGGGTTTATTGGATGACAGGATGGAAAGTGTAGGCGTATATAGAAAAGTATGGAACAACTACTTTTTAAAAGATGCTTTGGAATCGAATATGTATGGAAGGGACATTTATCCCACAAGAACCGATGCTATTGGCTGTGTGTTAGAGTACTGAGAATCTCAAGTTGATCCCCAAGGGCAATTGTTGCTGTGTTTTTGGGAATAAAATAGACACCGAAAACCGCTTCTCCTCTTTCATTGACTTTCAATTTGCTCAGTGTTCTCAATGGTTCTGAATGTCTATTCTTCACCCCATTTAGCGGATGGACTGTTGTAAAATTACACCTGCTGCAATCCTTCATTCTCTTCAACTTGCAATGACCTATTTGTATTTCCTGCCAATCGTGCTCTTCATAGGCGGTACTGGCATCCACA
Source organism: Bacteroidota bacterium (assembly GCA_024638525.1). GTDB lineage: Bacteria > Bacteroidota > Bacteroidia > NS11-12g > UBA9320 > JAHEKB01. The sequence continues at coordinate 1,681 of JAHEKB010000010.1, read as the reverse complement.
AGCAGGTTAGGACGAAACCTCAGCGTTTCGCAGTAGTCTGGACATTTGCCTCGTAGGAAGTTCAAAGTTGCCTTATTTAGCAGTAATACCGGGCCGGCATCTGGCATATGGAGTTTACTTGATCCATATTCACTTTTAATCATTCTAGGATTATGGGGATCTTGAGCGATCAAATGACATTCTCTACCTAAAAAATCACTGAACCATTGATCCGCTTCTTTGGAGACCTGAACGGAGTTGAAACGGGCACTAAAGTGACGGTTTTCTATTCTATTTCCTTCTTTCAATGCAAAATCGCGCTTCTCATTTTTAAAACTTACCGAAAGCAGTTGGTCTTGTACAGTAACTCTCAATAGAACCAAGCTGGATTCTGCTCTTCCAGTGATCAGTTGCCCTGTAGGGTCGCATAGGGCCATGACTCGGTCGCCCTGCAAACCATCAGGACTTAGCTCCACACTTTTCAATGATTCTGCCTGAGTGGATTTCAGCGGATAGCGATAGATATGGAGCAATGAAGACAGATTGCAAAGATATAAGATGACTTATTTTTGCGCGGATGGCAAATTGGAAATTGATTGCGCTGTTATTAATTTTAACTGTACTCTACTCCTGTTCAGAGCAATCGCTTACTTTCAATCAGAACATCGCGCCAATAGTCTTTGAAAATTGCACTCCTTGTCACAGGGATAAGGGGCCAGCTCCATTCTCTTTAACCAATTATAATCAGGTGAATAGAAAGAAAAAGACCATGGTTAAAATGATAAAGAAGGGCATAATGCCACCTTGGCCTGCAGATAGAAATTACAGTCACTTTCTCGGTGAGAAGTATCTGACAGAGGAAGAAAAGAAAATGATTTATGATTGGGTTAAAAGTGGCGCTGTGGAAGGAGACGGAGAGCCACCGATATTGCCAGATTACTCAAAGGTGAGTAGAATTGGTCAGCCTGACACCACCTTTTGGTTTGACTCTGTTCTGGTAAGTGGGGAGAACAGGGACAAATTCTATATCATGACGCTTCCCGTGGAATTGCCCCAAGAGCAATACATTAGAGCCTTAGAATTTGTACCCAATAAGAACAAGTTGGTGCACCACATGAATGGTCATCTCTTAAATTACGAAGATGGGGCAAAAGCGGATATACAATCGGGATTGAGGATCATGGATATTGAAGTTGAAGAAGATCTATATCTAGTATTATTTGATTCCTTAAATCTCTATAATGATGACGGAAGTAAACCCGGGCGTATCCATTCTGCTGTTAACTATCTTCCTGGAGTTGAAGCCGTGATTTATCCCGAAGGCATTGGGGGGTTTAAGATTAACAAGAAATCAATTCTTGTGGCCAATGACATGCATTATGCTCCTGTTCCGAAAGCTCAATGGGATTATTCTCATATTAATCTCTTTTACAGCCAAAGTCCTCCGGAACGCCCTGTGCGAGAAACCATGATGGGCACCAATGGTGTGAGCAAAATAATACCCCCTCTTAAAATACCTCCCAATCAGGTCACCAAACACATCTCAAGCCTAGAGGTAGATCAAGATATATCAGTCTTAACCATCAATCCACATATGCATTTGTTGGGAAAGAGCTTTAAATCCTACGCTATAGATCCTGGGGGGGACACCATTCGGATGATCAACATTCAGAGATGGGATTTTAGGTGGCAATATTTTTAT
>JAHEKB010000176.1 GCA_024638525.1 Bacteroidota bacterium | reverse complement strand
AACTGCCTAAAGAGTTCTAATTTCGCCTGCCATGAGTACACAAGATTACATAGAAGATAACAAAGACCGTTTCTTAGATGAGCTTTTTGAATTGCTGAGGATTCCTAGTATTAGTGCTGACTCTGCCTATAAAGCCGATGTCCGGAAGACTGCAGAATACGTTGAGCAAAAATTGCGAGATGCTGGCGCTGATAAGGTGTGCTTAGAAGAAACTTCTGGCAACCCCATTGTATACGGGGAAAAAATGATAGACGCTTCAAAACCGACCATTTTAGTCTACGGACACTACGACGTTCAACCCTCTGTTCCCGATGAATTATGGAATACACCACCCTTTGAACCTACTCTTATTGACGGCAACATTTATGCTCGCGGAGCTTGCGACGACAAGGGGCAATTTTATATGCATCTCAAGGCCTTTGAAGCCATGGTGGCCAGCGGTGATCTGCACTGCAATGTCAAGTTTATGATTGAAGGCGAAGAGGAAGTGGGATCTACAAACCTTGGTCCATATGTAAAAGCCAATGCGGAAAAATTGGCAGCAGATGTGGTCTTGATTTCAGACACTGGAATGATAGCCAATGATATTCCTTCTATAGACACTGGCTTGCGCGGTTTAAGCTATGTTGAAGTGGAAGTGACCGGACCCAAGATAGACCTGCATTCAGGAACATACGGCGGTGCGGTGGCTAATCCAATCAATGTACTCAGCAGCATGATTGCTTCCTTGCACGATGAAAATCGCAAAATCACCATTCCCGGTTTTTACGATAAAGTGTTAGAAGTAAGCGATGAAGAGCGCTCGGAAATGGCCAAGACTCCCTTTGATTTAGAAGAGTACAAAAAGGAGCTGGATGTTGATGAAGTATTGGGTGAAGCGGGATTCTCTACCATTGAACGCACGGGCATTAGGCCAACTTTAGATGTTAATGGTATATGGGGTGGATATATTGGCGAAGGGGCAAAAACGGTCTTGCCGTCCAAAGCTTTTGCCAAGATATCTATGAGGCTTGTGCCCAATCAAAACAGCAGCGAAATCAGCGATTTATTTCAAAAACACTTTGAATCCATCGCGCCAAAATCGGTAAGGGTAAAGGTGAGCATTCACCACGGCGGAGAACCCGCTCTTACCCCCACAGATAGCAAGGCATATTTAGCGGCAGCGCGAGCCATGGAAAAAACCTTTGGCAAAAAGCCGGTACCAACCCGCGGTGGAGGATCTATCCCCATTGTGGCGCTATTTGAAGAAGTTTTGGGTCTTAAAACGGTCTTGTTTGGCTTTGGCCTGGACTCCGATGCCATTCATTCTCCCAATGAGAAATACGGCTTATTCAACTTCTATCGAGGCATAGAAACCATACCGTATTTCTATCAATACTTTGCCGAAGACTGATGCTTTTGTGACCTGCTCCCTTCTGAAAAAGAGGTAAATTCGCAGCTTATGCGAAACATTAGTTTGCTTTTCTTATGCCCATTGTTTTTTGTTGGACTGGCTGCAAAAGGCCAAGAATACAAGAGAATGATGGAAGATCCCAGCTATAATTATTACGAAGTGGTTAAGGCTGCAGATGCTTTCTTTCTAAATAGTTCCAAAGGAAAAGGCAGCGGTTATATTGGCTATGAACGATGGAAATATTTTAACGAGCCCAGATTTGCCCCTTCAGGAGTTCGGGCTAATAAAGACCTCCAAATTTCTGCCCATGCATTTGAAAACTTTATTGCTGACTTTAAATATCCCAAATCAAAACTGGACTGGAGCCAAGGCTGGGTAGATTTAGGACCCTACGATGCAGACAGTATTACCTCTCATTATTCTTCGGGCATAGGACGTGTAGAATCATTTTATGTAGACCCTACCAATACTCAAAAAATATATCTCGGTTCTAGAAGCGGAGGGTTCTGGCGCACAACCGATGAGGGGAGTAGTTGGCAAAACACCACCGATTTTTTAGTAGCTTCTGGGGTGAATACTATTAGTGCAAGCCCAACAAATTCAGACTCAGTCCTCATTAATGTTCGCAATGCATACAATGGCTATACCCATGGCATTTACCGATCTACAGACGGAGGATTAAATTGGAGTTTGTCCAACTTCAATCCCACTAATTTAAGTTTGGGAGGATTGGGTTCAAACTTTAGCATAAATGTTATTTACTATCACCCAAAAATAAAAGACCTTATTCTGATTGGCTGCAATACAGGCCTATACCGATCAGACGACAATTTGGCCAGCTGGAGCAAGGTGCTCAATGGCAACATTAGAGACATTGCTTTTCACCCCACCAACAATGCCATCATCTATCTTACATCCAGTTCCAACGCAAGCAGAATCTATATTTCACAAGACAGCGGTCAGAGCTTCAGCACTTCGAATATCATTTCTGGCAACAGCAGTTGGGGTTATGTAGCATGTAGCCCTAGTAGTGAGAATATGGTCATTTTCTCATCTAGCTCTGGGGTTTGGAAATCGAACAATCTGGGCCAAGACTTTCAATTTCTGCACAATCCCGACGAATCATGCCGGGGCATGGCCGTTTCTGATGTAGATAGCAATGTAATTCTTTACGGCTATGTTGATTTGCAAGTAAGTACCAATGGAGGTGACACTTTTACACAAGCCACGGTTTGGAGTCAGCCATATAGCAGTTCATACATCCACGCCGATATTCGGGCCTTAGAAGTGCTCAATGGCAGCTTTTATGTTGGCACAGATGGCTACTTCTGCAAGAGCGATGACAATGGAACCACTTGGACCAAACTGAACAACGGGACAGGAATACGAGAAAATTACCGCTTAGGGCTGAGCCAAGGCAATTGGTCTAAAAACATGGTGGGTTCTCAAGACAATGGCACCAGTATTTACGATAATCAACAATGGATAGAGTGGAATGGTGGAGATGGCATGGAAGCGATTATTCACCCCCTAAATACCGAATGGATGATTGGCAGCTGGCAGTATGGTACAAGAAACCGAACAAAGGATGGTGGCCAGAGCAGACAAGGTATTGGAACGCCTGAATCTGGTTCTAGCCAGGCAGCTTGGGTGGCTCCCCTCTTAATGAATCCGAGCAATCAGATGGAATTTTACCATTTTAGTCGAAACATGCACAAGGCCAGTGAATTTGGCAATAAATGGGAATTGGCTGGCAGCCCTGGCATGGATCGCATTGACCTTGCAGCCATTGCCGAGAACAATTCAGACATTATTGCTGCAGTAGATGGAAACCGCATCAGAATTACATTTAATGCCGGAAGCACTTGGTGGGCAATAGATAATCCGGACCTAAGTCACAGCCTTACTAATATTGCCTTTGACCCCAAGCGAGACAGCAGCTTGGTAATCACCTATGGCAGTTATGTGAACAACAATAAAAAAATATACATCTCACATGATTTAGGTGTGAATTGGACCAATATTACCTACAATTTGGGCAATATGCCCCTGAGATCAGTGGTGATAGACCATCAAGATTCTAGCTATATTTATGTGGGAGCGGAAATTGGTGTTTATTACAAATCCATGCAAGGAACACATTGGCATTTGTACAACAACAATTTGCCCAATGTTACCATAAACGATCTCAAAATTCACCGAGCCAGTAATACCCTTAGGGCGGCAAGCTGGGGCAGAGGTTTATGGGAATTTAGTTTGGTAGGAAGAGAAGATTATCCGGCCATTTTGCTCACTGAAATCAGCAATACACCCAGCGAAATTACACCCAATCATAAACAGGCTCAATACATCAGGTCTACCTTGTCTTCTGATATTGGGGCGGACGAAGTTTATGCTATGTATTCCATTAATTCCAAAGCATTTAACCAGCGCCTAGACATGAGCTTAGATAACGGTTCGCAGTGGAAGACGAATGAAAATATACCCTTGTCAGATAGCAACGATCAAGTGTTTTTTAAGGTCTTTGCAACAAAGGGAAGCAAACAAACTGAGAGCTACCCCTTCATGTATACGGTTAGGCCAGGGAAGTATTGTGATGCTACAGGCAATAATTCCACCACAAGTGACTTTATCAATTTTGTAGAATTGAATAATTTAAGCCACACAAGTGGCCAAGACTACTATGGAGACTTTAGCGATTCAATTGTAGAATTACGCCTAAACCAATCATACGACATTACTGTGGGTATGCAATACCATTGGGATCCAGATACCACTGCAGCATGGATTGATTTTAACAACGACCTGATTTTTGAAGAATCGGAAAGGATACTGATGAGTGAGATTGATGCCGATCACTACAGTTATGGAAATTTTACTGTCCCATCAAATGCCGTCGTTGCAGATACCTTGCGCATGAGGGTTAGAAGTCAATATTGGAATGAAACCCCTACTCCATGTGGCTCTAGAACTGGAGAGGTAGAAGATTATTCAGTAGTCATATCAGACGCTTTAAACATTGAGAATTTACAGACACGGCATTTTAGCATTTACCCCAATCCCAGTACTGGACTTTTGCAGCTTCGCCTTAATGGAGCAAGAGTTGAGGGCATGCTAGAGGTGTTCTCATTAAATGGTCAACGTATAAAGCAGTCAGAAGTGAAAAATGGACTTGTTCAGTTAAACTTAGCCAGTGGTTTGTACTTTATCCGCTTTAATACTGGGAATGAATTCTATTTTGAAAAGCTGAGAATTTTATAATCAACGCAATAGGGTAACCGTACCGTTTATAAAAGTGCTTCTTCCCCTGATGTCTGTGATTTTCAGCAGATAAAAATACACATCTTGCTGGGCATCCTTTTCTTTATATCGCCCGTCCCAACCAGCATCTCGGTCATTGCTAAAATACATCATCTCGCCCCATCTGTTGTACACGCTCATCTGAAAGTCTTTCGGGCGTTCATCACTAGAGAGTACTGCAAATCGCAAATAAGGCTTAAAGACGTCATTTATGCCATCACTGTTAGGACTAAATGCATTGGGAGTTAAGGCCAGGGCATTGCCACTCACAAAGATTGGATTGGATAGGCTGCTATCGCCATCTACCCCTATGGCCCTGATTTTATATTCGTACTTTCCTTCGGCGTTTTCTTGGTGTATTCCGGGATCAAAGTAGGTGAAGGTATTGGAGTTCACCTCATCAACTA
>JAHEKB010000175.1 GCA_024638525.1 Bacteroidota bacterium | reverse complement strand
ACCGCTGAGCGCCATTTTGTATTTGCCCTTTTCTCGATTGTACCAATATCCAGATAAACTGTCGCCATCCAATTTAAAACGCAAACTTGAATTATAGACTTGATGCTCTAAGTCAATGCTATCGGATTGCCGCGTTGATATCAAGTCGTCGATGTATTCGGAACCATTCACAATCGAAAAATGCTCTGTTTTAGCATCTTGCTCTAGTAGAAAAGGTATTGAAAGACTATCATCGATATGTAATTCAACATGGTAAAGTATGGTTTTGGGGCTGCGACTACAGCCTAGAATTAAAACTAAGGCCAGTAAATAAAGAAAGGGCCTCATTCGCCTCTCATTTTATCAAGGACATAATTGAGCCTTTCATATTCCTCCTCTGTAACTTTTGAGAAGTCCATATGGTATTCTTTGAGTTTGAGGTTCAAGATGTCGAGGAGTTCTATACCCAGTGTGGTGAGCTTAACATCAACTTGTCTGCGGTCAGTTTTGCAGGGGGTTCGTTCAATCAGCTTTTTGTTTTTCAGTTTATCAACCAAACGGGAAGCATTAGACATTTTGTCTACCATACGGTCAGTAATGTCATTGATAGATACCGGATCAGGGTGTTGACCTTTGAGAATCCGCATCACGTTGAATTGCTGCATGGAAATATTATAGGGCTTGAAAAGACTATTTAGCCCCGAAGCCAAAAAACTGCTGGTAAATGCAATGTTCACCATGGCCTTCTCCAATTCAGATTTGAATTTCTTCTGTTTTATTTGCTGTTCAAGGGTCATAACTCACTCCTTCAAAGTGTATTATGGATACAAACAAAACGAAAAATGGTTCTTTAGACGCATATTTTATGTTGCAAATCGTAAAATGCGAGCTGATAATCAGAACAAGCCTTTATTGCACTTGTTAATTTGAAATGAACCGACTGCTCGCATTTGTTCTTGTAATTGTACTATTGATAGCCATTGATTTTTATGTCTTTCAAGGCTTTAAATTCTTTGTAAAAAGATGGCTTCCTACCCAAACGGCATTGATGAATTATATCTATTGGTTGGTACCGCTAGGAATCATTGCATTATTGTTTATAATGGGCTTTGCCGGAAAGACGATGAACAGCAGTATTACCGCTAGATTTATGTTTAGTGTGGTGGTTATGATCTATTTGGCAAAGTTTGCTTGGTTCTTTTTTATTGCTATTGATGATCTAGTCAGGTTAGCTCGATTTCTGAAAGGGGCATCGGACATTCCCAACGAGGCGATGATGGCTAAGATCAATCGTTCTAATTTCATCATTTCTGCAGGGGCTTTGGTTGCTGGCTCGCTTATGGGAGGTCTTGTATATGGAATAATTCGAGGAGCTCACAACTATCAAGTATTGAGCAGAAAGCTCAAGATCAACGATCTTCCAAAGGCTTTCCAAGGGCTTAAGATTATTCAAATCTCCGACATCCACTCTGGAAGTTTTTGGAATAAGGATTCTGTAAAAAGAGGTGTTGAGTTGATCAAACAACAGAATGCTGATCTGATATTCTTTACGGGAGATTTGGTAAATAATGAGGCCAAAGAGTTCCTCGACTATAAGGACGTCTTTTCAGAAATTCAGGCACCCATGGGAGTTTACTCTATTCTTGGAAATCACGACTATGGGGATTATTTCAGCTGGCCTGATAAAAGAGGCTTGAGCAAAGAGCAAAACTTGGAGAACCTTAAGGCACACCAAAAAGAGATTGGCTGGAAACTCCTGACCAACGAACACGATTTCATAGAAAAAGACGGAGCCAAACTTGCAATCATAGGCGTGGAGAACTGGGGAGATCGAGGGTTTAGCCAGTATGGCGACTTGGAGCGGGCGTATAAAGGCAGCGAATCGGCAGATCTGAAGTTCTTATTGTCTCATGATCCTAGCCATTGGCGTGCTCAGGTCTTAAATGGGTTTAAAGATATTGCTGCAACCTTCTCGGGACATACTCACGGTATGCAGTTTGGGGTAGATAGCAAGTACTTCAAATGGAGCCCGGTGCAGTATCGTTACAATGAGTGGGTAGATCTATACCAAGAAGACGGTCAATATCTTTATGTGAATAGGGGATTCGGTTATTTGGGTTATCCTGGTAGATTGGGTTTTAGACCTGAGATCACTGTCTTCGAATTGGAGTCTGCTTAGTGCTGTGTCTAGATAACACCAGGTCTTCTAAGAAATTTGGATCGTCTTCAAGCTTGTTGCCAACCACTACTACATCCACTCCTGCCTGAAAAAGTGCCGTGGCCTGCTCTGCGGTTTTAATTCCTCCTCCGACAATTAATGGGATGCCGGTTTCCTCCTTTACTTTTTTGGCCAGACTGGGATGCACGGCCCACTTTGAACCACTCCCGCAATCCATATAGGTAAGTTGGTGACCGAGCTGCTTCCCGGCCAATGCGGTGGAAATAGCAATGTCTGCCTTGTCTTGAGGTATGGGAATGGTATTACTTATATAAGAGACCGTGGTGGTTCTCCCTCCGTCGATCAAGATATAGCTAGTAGGGATAATCTCCAAGCTAGACTTTTTAAGCCTTTGTGCCGCCTCTACGTGCTTACCTATCAATAGGTCTGGGTTCCTTCCACTGATCAAGCTTAATAGAAGGATGGCGTCTGCTTGATTATCTATTTGGTTTGGACTCCCAGGAAAAATCACAGTGGGTTTATCAGTCAATTCCTTTATCCAATTCATGCATTCATGCATTTGATCTTCATTAACAAGGCTTCCTCCAACAAAGAGAAAATCTACTGCTTCAAATGCGGGCCTTTGAATCAGATTAACGAGCGAATCAAATGAGGCCTTTTCTGGGTCAATCAAAACGGCAATTTGCTTGTTATTTAATGCCGAAGAATGAAGTATGGAATTTAAGATATTGATAAGCAACAATTTAGTTTTTGATGGAAAAAGGGGTCTTGTTGAAGGCTAAATTTTTATCACTTGAAACTTAATTTATTGTTATCAACAGAGCAAATCTCTTAAAAATAAGTCAATTCAAAAATTTTAATGTTTATGTGTGGATAAGAGCGATGGATTTATGAAAACACTAGACTGTAGTTTTGAGCAAAAACTCACCCTATTTTTTCGTGAGTTGAACCAAAAACCTTAAATTGAAAAGCATACGATGAGCAAGAAAGCACGCTACAACAAAGACGGATTAAAATTCAAACGGCACTTCACAAAAGAAGGCGTTAAACCCACAGAGTTATTTGAGTATGAATACAGAACTTCAGTAATCAAAAACCCTGCGGGAGACGAAGTCTTCAAAATGGAGAATGTAGAAGTTCCAAAGGAATGGTCGCAGGTAGCAACAGATATTCTCGCGCAAAAATATTTCAGAAAAGCAGGTGTCCCTCAAGAGGACGGCAGCACGGGTTCTGAATCATCAGTAAAGCAGGTTGCACATAGATTGGCAAATTGCTGGGCAAGTTGGGGTAAACAGTATGGTTATTTTGCCTCGGCTAAAGATGCCAAGGTTTTTTACGAAGAATTGGTCTTTAGTATTATTGGGCAGTATGCGGCACCCAATAGTCCACAGTGGTTCAATACCGGATTGCACTCATCGTATGGCATTACCGGAAAACCACAGGGGCATTATTACTGCGATCCTGAAACAGGTGCGGTCAAGAGGTCAACCTCTGCGTATGAAAGGCCTCAGCCTCATGCGTGTTTCATTCTTTCTGTAGACGATGATTTAGTCAATGAAGGAGGTATCATGGATCTCTGGGTTAGAGAAGCGAGGATCTTTAAATATGGATCAGGTGTAGGGACTAATTTCTCCGCAATCAGGGGCGCTAATGAGAAACTCAGCGGAGGTGGTTATTCAAGCGGGCTAATGAGCTTCTTAAAAATAGGAGACAGAGCAGCAGGTGCAATCAAATCTGGAGGAACAACAAGAAGAGCGGCAAAAATGGTTTGCTTGGATTTAGACCATCCAGAAATCATGAGCTTCATCAATTGGAAAAAAGATGAAGAGAAAAAAGTCAAAGCCTTAATAGACGCAGGTTATCCATCTGACTATGAAGGAGAAGCTTATCAAACCGTATCAGGACAGAACTCGAACAATTCAGTTCGTATTCCAAATAAATTCTTCGAAGTACTCAAGAAAGAAGGAGAGTGGGAATTGATCTCGAGAAGCAGCAATAAGCCTATTGGCAGCATTCCGGCGAATCAAGTTTGGGATGATATTTCTTTTGCAGCTTGGGCATGTGCAGACCCAGGGGTTCAATTTGATTCCACTATTAATGAATGGCACACATGTCCAGAAGGGGGACGGATTAATGCATCCAATCCTTGTTCGGAATATATGTTCTTAGACAATACGGCTTGCAACCTGGCTTCCTTGAACTTGAGAAAGTATTTCGATATAGAAGACAAGAAATTTGATGTTGCTTCATTGGAGTATGCATCTCGCCTTTGGACCACAGTCCTGGAAATTTCAGTCCTTATGGCGCAATTCCCGAGCAAAGAAGTTGCAAGACTATCTTATCAGTATAGAACACTAGGTCTAGGTTATGCAAATTTAGGTTCAGTTCTTATGGTGTCAGGAATTCCTTATGACAGCGAAGAAGCAACCGCTATTGGAGGAGCCGTGACAGCTATACTGACAGGAACAGCATATGCGACATCAGCTGAAATGGCTAAACATTTAGGGCCGTTCGATCAATATGAGAAAAATAAGAAGCACATGATGCGAGTGATGAAGAATCACCGATATGCTGCTTATAATTTAGACGAGTATGACGGCTTGAGCTTAAAGCCCGTTGGGATAGATCCAGCACACTGTCCAGATTATTTATTAGAATCTGCAACAGGATCTTGGGATAAGGCAGTTCAATGGGGCGAGGAGTACGGATACAGAAATGCACAAACTACCGTAATTGCTCCCACGGGCACCATTGGCTTGGTCATGGACTGTGACACCACTGGAATAGAACCGGATTTTGCCCTCGTTAAATTCAAGAAGCTGTCTGGAGGCGGATATTTTAAAATCGTAAATCAATCCGTTCCTCTTGCCTTAAAAAACTTGGGTTATGAAGATCAACAGATCATCGAAATTGTAAATTATGCCAAAGGTCATGCAACCTTGGTTAGTGCGCCGAACATCAATCATAAA
>JAHEKB010000174.1:3781-5200 GCA_024638525.1 Bacteroidota bacterium | reverse complement strand
GAGCTAGTGCCCTGACCTGAGGATATACTTCCTCCCGTTACTGTCCAATCGTAGGTTGATCCAGAATTCTGAATTGTGATATATGCCACATCTGTAGCATTAGGACAAACGGTTTGAGGACCAATTACAGCTGGGTCAGGAACATTCACATAAACCTCCAACTCACCAGTGTCACTTGGACAACCAATATCATTTACCTCAACTGCTCTTATGACAAAGTTCGGAGCGTTATAGGAAGAAATGGTGATTTGGTTTTGATTAACCGAACCAATAGTGGCATTGAACGCCCACCATTGATAGGAGGAGCCCGCATTCAGTCCAACTTGATAACTTAAACCCGATTCATTTTCACAAACTGTATCCTTTCCGCTGATCACAGGCAGTGGTGGACTTGCCACAATATCAACATCAATCTCAGTCCACTCTCCCACACAGCCCCATTGGCTAATTTCTCGCATCCGCAAATTGCCTGGACCGGCACCGTCCCAATACACCAATACAGTACTTGAACTGTCCGAACCTAGAATGCTGCCTTCATCCACTTCCCAATCAAAGCTCGATGCGGGATCAAATCCAAAAGCGCTGTAATTGTATTGATTATATCTACAGGTAGTGCGTGGACCTTGGATGGAATCTGCACCTACAAATGGAGTTACTTGAATGGTAAAGTCCATAGTGTTGAATTTAGGAGTACAGCCATCGTCTTCAGCCGTAATTCGCACCACATATGGTTCATCTCTTGCCTGTCCGCATTCAGGCGTCCAACAGAATTCACCATTTGACTCACCATATTCTATGGTTGAAATGAAGGTGGCTAGAGGGCCAATATAATTATTACTGCCGTCGTAAATGGGGCCTTTCGCCGTCATTTTGACTACATCCTGTGGATTGACATCAGGGTCTGTGGCCTCCACATCAAAACAGAGGGGTTCACCCTCTTCGATGATAAAACTCTGGCCGTCTGGTGCGCTGATGTTAGGTCTTTGATTGGGCGGACAATCCAGTACCAATATCTGGAGGTCCAGCCTTACTTTACTCAGCACTACCCCATTTCTCTTTTCCGTAACTTCTATAGCCACGATATAGCTTCCAACTGCTGGGGCGAAGAAGGTGGCCAATCCCGTGACGCTATTTACTATGCTCACACTTCCATTGGTCTGCCCAAAGGGTTTTTGAAAATTATATCCGCCGTTGTAAACCACTTTAGGTGGATCCTCATAATTAGCCGGAGGAGTGGGTACAGAATTGGTTAAATCAGCTCCTGCATACGGGTGCACCAGAGCATAACTCAATTCATCTCCATCTGGATCATAGGCCGCAAAGTCAAATGTAGTGGTGTCATTCACGCACATAAATGGGCTTGGAACTCCGCTAAATACGGGTGAACTGTTTTGATATAAATTGTCTGGTATGAAGCAG
>JAHEKB010000174.1:0-3771 GCA_024638525.1 Bacteroidota bacterium | reverse complement strand
AGTCTGGCCCTGAAACGGGACTGAACCGTTATCCGGTATATTGGTCTGCTGATTTCTGCAGCATCTGGCAAAGGTTAGGTGATAACCCACCGATGAAGGCGGCAGATCTATATTACCTTGATACAGGCCATATTCTATGCATACATTCTCGTCGTAGAAGTCGCAAACTGCGGTACCTGGTGGTTTGACTCTGGTCTTGGTTATCAGACTAAAGGTGGCAATGGTATATCGATCTTTATTGTTATTGTTCAAGTAAACCCCTAAATCTATTTCGTCATCAAGAGGTACATCCGATTGAAAACAATCTCGGTAAAGATTTAGTGTTATTCTGTATCTGAGGTTTCCGTTGGGTAATGTTGCCAGATATTCATAGTCCATATACCCTCCAATAAGGTGGGTTGCCTCCGACGTGAATGCGGAGAACAGAATGGGCAATATGAAGAATAATTTTCTCAGTTTGAATATAGGGTCCTACAAAGATAAATCCCTCTATGCCTAAACGCATGAAGCCGCAAGAAAGTTGCGCCCAGCTTTATCAGAATTGTGTAATGTATAGGGCGAATTGATGCAGGGAATCAAAGCGCAGATCCTGATCATCAAACTTAAACTGAGAGTTGTTAATTCTCACTTTGATAGCATTGATGGCAGTTCCCATTTTCATATCTCCAGGGGAATCCCCTACCATCACCCATTTGGTCGAATCTGATTGCTCGTAAACTGTTGCCTTGTCTGGCATGCCTGTTCCCGGTTTTCGCCAAGGGTGATTTTGCTTTGCCAAATAGGGTGCATAAAACACTGCATTAAAATAGTCTATATGATTGTTTATCAATACCTTATGCATTGATAAATGAATATCTTCCAGATCTTTCTCCGACATCAATTCCCTACCTATTCCCTGCTGATTGGTTACCACATAGATGGATTTAAACACTCTGCGCAAAAGATATAAAGCCTCCAGTGCATGTTCTGTCCACAAAAACTCTTTGGGCTCTTTGACGTAATCATTGGCTTTGGGTTGATTGATCACCCCATCTCTATCTAACAACAAGACGTATTCACTCCAATTGTGTTTGTGCTCCTTCTGTTTAAAAAGTTCTTGAGCCCTCAAATAATCTTCGGGAATGCCAATATCTATGAACAAGGCTGCGCTTGCTGCAGTTCCGATTTGAATGCGACTCAACTCTTTTTCTAAGAAGTCTTTTTCAAAAGACCACTTGGGCGTTACTGGAAAATCGGAAGATAGATCGCGCTCAATGAGATATACTCCAGCATTTATAAATGCAGCAGCTGCATTCTCCTCTTTTTCTTTGAATTGTAGTATCCTTCCGCTTTGAGCATCTGTGACAACAGAACCATATCTATCTGGCTTTTCAATGTATTTAACGCCCAATGTTAACTTATTGCCTTCTTGTACGTGCTTATCCCACAGGCGCGATACTTCCACATTAAAATAAGTATCACCATTTAAGATCAACACCTTTTCCTCTGTGCAATGGCTCATGGCCAAAGCTATGCCACCACCGGTTCCAAGCGGTTCATGCTCAATGGCATATTGTACGGGAATACCACGGAATTCCTCACCTATGTATTCCCTAATCACTTCGTGTTTATAGCCTACAGACAGAACAATCCGTTGGGTCTGTTCCACATTCAGCGACTTTAAGATATAGTGCAAAAAGGGATGAGAAGCAACCTCGGCCATGGGCTTAGGCAAGTCATGGACTAGGGTTTGTAGCCGTGTGCCTAAACCTCCGGCAAGTATGATTACATCGTATCTCACTCCTTGACAGTATAGGTGTATAAACCTTGTTGAGTAAAGAGATAGCGATGATGTTCTATGCCCTGTTCTGCGAGTTTAGAGATCAACTCATGCTTATTATTTGCAGGGCAGTAAAAGAAAAAGAAACCACCTCCCCCTGCACCAGAGATCTTGCCTCCACTTGCACCGCTTTCAAGTGCTAGACTATATAGCTTGTCAATTTCGGGATTTGAGATTCCAGCAGCCATTTTCTTTTTCCACTCCCAACCGTAATGCAAGATATCACCAATAGAATCAATGTTTCCGGTTAAGAGCGCTTCTTTCATGCGCACACTTTGCTGCTTTAATTTATGTGTTGCTTCAAGTGCCGCTGAATCCTGAGCACTGATGTTCTCAGATTGCTTTTCGATTATTCGGGCAGACTCTCTGCTTGTACCTGTGTAAAAAAGAATGAGATTGTGCTCTAACTCAACAGCATATCGCCTTTTTATTCGCAATGGATTGACAATTACTTTGTCATCCTTATAGAATTCCATGAAATTGAACCCACCGAAAGTTGCGGCATATTGGTCTTGTCTTCCACCGGCGAGTTGGAGATCCAAACGCTCAATCTCATAGGCTAAATGTGCAATATCGTATTCACCCAAAGGCAACTTGAGCCACTCCACAAATGCTCCAATTATGGCAACCACTAAGGTACTGGATGAGCCCAAACCAGAACCCGGAGGTGCATCTACACTTGTGCTCAATCTAAAGGAGAGTGCCTTTTTACTGAAGTCTTTTACTATTCTGTTGTATACGCCTTTGAGTAGCGGCAGTTGGTCATCAATGCTCAGCGCCTCTGCACTTTGGTGTTCTTGACAGATACCCAAGTCAAATGCCTCCAGTTCAATCATCCCATTGTTGAGAGGAACAATGGTGGCGTGGGCATGCATATTGATGGTCGCATTCAGAATTGAGCCTCCGTAGTTGTCTGCATAAGGACTTACATCCGTGCCGCCGCCGGCTAAACCTATTCTCAGTGGAGCTTTACTTCTTATGATCACAGAGCAAAAGTAAGATGCACATGGGATTAATGCTCGGGCTTTTAATTATCACTGTTCTAAATAGCATAATACTTATCTCAGTATAACTATTAGTTATGGGCAGTCCAAACGCATTTTCACTAACTTGGCTGCCGATTTAAGAAACAAGTAAAAATTACAAATATGCAGGATTACAGTAACGGAAACGGTGAAGCTAAATGCCCATTCACCAGTGGAAATCTACAACAAACCGCAGGTAGCGGCACAAGTAATAAGGATTGGTGGCCCAATCAATTGAATTTGGACATTCTTCGCCAACACTCAGAGCTCTCAGATCCCATGGGTAAGGATTTTGATTATGCCGATGAATTTCAAAACCTGGACTATGAAGGTTTGAAAAAAGACTTAAATGATCTTATGACCGATTCTCAGGATTGGTGGCCGGCCGATTATGGTCATTACGGACCTTTGTTTATTAGGATGGCATGGCATAGCGCCGGAACCTATAGAATTTCTGATGGCAGAGGTGGGGGTAATACCGGTACACAGCGATTTGCTCCATTGAATAGCTGGCCAGATAACACCAATTTGGATAAGGCCAGACTTCTACTATGGCCCATCAAACAGAAATATGGACGTAAAATTTCTTGGGCTGATCTCATGATATTGGCTGGCAATGTGGCTTTGGAATCCATGGGCTTTAAAACCTTCGGTTTTGCCGGTGGCAGAAAAGACGTTTGGGAATCAGAAAAAGACATTTACTGGGGTTCAGAAGGTGAATGGCTGGCCGACAAGAGATACAGTGGTGACCGAGAATTGGAAGATCCATTGGGAGCAGTTCAAATGGGATTGATCTATGTGAACCCGGAAGGGCCCAACGGCAATCCCGATCCCATAGCAGCAGCTAAGGACATAAGAGAAACCTTTGGCAGAATGGCCATGAATGACGAAGAGACTGTTGCATTGATTGCCGGCGGGCATACTTTC
>JAHEKB010000173.1 GCA_024638525.1 Bacteroidota bacterium | reverse complement strand
TCCACCGTCCGTGCTTTTATAGACACCGTCAGTAGAAAATATTCCCATGGCGGCATAAATGTCACCATTTCTGGCTATTTCTATGTCTGCAGCTCGGTTTGTACTGGATGACCCAGATGAGTTGAGTACCGAAGACCAAGTAGAGCCAGAATTACTCGATTTAATTATTCCTGATCCACGCGTTGCTGCATAAATGTTACCAGCACTATCCACCACTATTTTCTGAATGTGTGTATATGACGTACTGCTGCTTAACTGGGTCCAGTTGACACCTCCATCGGTGCTGTAAAAAATACCATCACCTCTCACCGCATCGGCGTTGTAAAAGCCCTCACCGGTTCCCATATACATGGTATCTGGATATTGGGGATCGTATGCAATACTTGTTATTGCAAGGTTGTCAAGGAAGTCATCTACAGCTGTCCAAGTGGGTATGGTGGTGTAAATATCATCGCATACCCATAAACCGCCTGCGACACTTCCGGCGAATACTCTTGTTCCGTTTATGTCGTTTGGGTCGAACATCAGCGCTCTAGTCCTTCCACCTACGTTGTTTGGCCCCCTTTCTGTCCATGAAATATTGGAAATGGCAGCCTTATCCTTTTTTCTCTGGGATTTCTTCAGTTCTTCTGTTGCAAGCCACAATTCTTGACGCGGGACTTCTAAAGTTTCAGGATCCCGTATCATCATATAATTGTGTTCCAGAGCAAGATCTGCTCGGGTTTTTTTATCGTAAATTTTCGAATGTTTCTCCAGCTGTTCTTTGGGCTGATTACAAGCCGAAAAAAAGAGCATAAAAAGAAACCATAATGGTGATGTAGCAAGTAGTTTTTTCATCGTATCCTATCTTATCAACGTAATAGTACCTGAAATCAGGTCTTGCGAAGATAGGGAATTTGGATCTAAATCAAGAATGTAATAGTAAGTTCCACCGGGAAGGTCCGGGCCGAAATTATGCACTTCACCATTCCAACATTCGTTGGGGTCACTGGTTTCAAAGACCAATTCACCCCATCTATTGTAGACTTTCCACCTAATTCCTTTGCAAAAAGTGCTTAAGCCATCAAATTGGAAACAGTCATTGTCGCCATCAAAGTTTGGTGTGAATACGTTATAAAGAGTAAAGTCTTGATTTCCAAGCTTTTCTACCTGGATTTCTTGATCAAAAGTATCGGCACAAAAGCTATTGGGATTTACTATGAGTCTTATCGTATAATTCCCGTTTTTTTCATAAAAATGATTGGGATCCTCTTCCACACTTGTGCTGCTATCTCCAAAGTCCCATAAATACTCGAGCGCTCCCTCGGATTGGTTTTCTATGGTCAGTTTGTCCAAACAGGCATTGTAGTCTAATTCAAATTTCGCTAAGCCCTTGTCAATCACCAATATCCTTCTTTTATAAACATCTGAAATATTGCATGTATTGGAGTCAATGACAGTTAGTGTAACCTCATAAAGGCCTGGTTCTGAATAGGTATGGCTTGGATTAATGGCTGTCGAAGTACTGTTATCTCCAAAATCCCAAAGCCATTCATTGCCTAAGACACTCTTGTTTTCAAAATCTACCTGTAGTGGAGTGCAACCAATAACGGGACTGGCAGTAAAATCTGCGACTACGGCAGTCTTAATCTGCAGGTCAATCTTAAATGAGGCATTGCTACACCGCACACTTGAATTATAGGTAAAAGCTGCACCGGCACTAACTGGAAAGTCGTTGATTTCCTTAGTATTAACTGCAATAGAGTTATACCCTGGACAGCTTGAACAAACAGATTGATAGATCACTCCTTTCTTGTCAAATCTACTTGTTCCACCATCTACGTGGTCTGCAGTAGAGTCTCCTCCAAAATATGTGGCATAAAGCAGACCAGAAGCATCCTTATCCAGCACTAAAATGTAAAAGTCATTATTGTCGGTTTCCCTCTGTTCTGCATCGTTGGTAGTTTCCATATTGTTTGTGCTGCCTGGGTGCGGAAGGGAAGGTGCAATATCTGATCCCCATCCAGAGAAGTAGATGTGCTCACAGACATCTACTAAAAATGCACTGGGAGCCAGATTTATTTTGTTATCTGTATTCCCAAACGTGGTTTGCCATTGAAGATTCAAAAGGCTGGTGTCTATTTTAAATATGAACTGGCCTTTGTCGTCTTCACCATAGGCAGCGCCAACTTTATTTATACTGCCTTCGGTTTGCCCAGTGGCATAGACAAAACCCTTTCTGTCCAAATCTATAAAGTAGATTTGATCATAAGCTGGCGTGCCGTAATAGCTAAACCCCTTTAAAGCTTTACTTTCTTTGTCAAAGACAGCTATATAGCCGTCAACTGAACCAGCCCTGTTCATTTGGTATGCCGTATCTATGGCGGCAATATTGTCACTATTGGATCCCCCTCCCACATAAATGTTGTCCTGGAGATCGAGTTTTATACTGTAGGATGCATCGAGATTTCCACCCCCTAAATAGGTTGCCCAATTCATTTCTGACAAATCCGGATTGAGCTCAAATATGAAGGCATCTTGAACCCCTTTTAGATTTGGTTGTGTGGGTGAGACGGTGACTAGATTATCGGATTTGGTATTTGATGCTACAAAAACGTTAAAGTCGTCATCGGGGATAATATCACCTCTGAAATCATCAGCGTAATTATGTGCCAAGGGGGAGTTTGCAGATACCAAACCATCGTCATCTTCACCGCCTACATAGGTGGAGGCGAGTAATTCCTGGCCGTCTTCTGAAAATTTTGAAACTACGATGTCAAACCGTCCATTGTATGTGGTGTCATATGCACCTGAAGTAACCGGAAAGCTGTCGGAATGAGTTGTGCCCAATAATAAAAGTTGGTCGTCGCGGTCAACAACTAAACTGTGCGGATATTCATCATCAACACCTCCCAAATACGTTGCCCAGAGCAATTGGTCGCCATTGGAATTGTATTTTGAAATGGAGATATCACAGGCCAAATTTACCGGAGACCTACCAACGCCATCATGAAATACCGTATCATAGGCACCAGGGGTAACTGGATATGGACCTCTGCCGTCTACTATCCCCCCTGCATATAAGCTACCCTTGGAGTCATAAGTTGCTGTATAACCAAAATTGTCTCCTACGGAGCCTGAATAGGTCGAAAAAATCAATTGTGGATCAATAACCAGTTCGATGCCATCGACGAGCTCCGAATAGATTTGGTAGCTGAGGGTGTCGCCCCGCAACTGGTAGCGAATATCCACTGGGAACCTTTGACCATTCAGTATTTGGTATGAATATGGTTTTGCTTCTTTAATGGTACCCACAGAGGTGTGGATTAGCAAATTACCTTCATCTAATTTGAGCGAATCAGCACCCCTGATTACACTTGCGATTTCCTTTACCTGTTGCAATTGGTTACCGCTGATTACCCATTCATACTTGAGTTCATCCCCCGCTTGGATACGCAGGTCAACGCCGGAATATATGTTGTGATAGATCAATGCTTTTGTCGGGTGAATACCGCTCACCCATCTGGATCGGTCATTGCCTAAGAAATAGTTGTAGTAATAAGCTTGAACATTTTTTTCCTCAATCCTACTCGAAGTGGTTAAACCTAGAAATTGTATTTCAACTGCGTGTTTCTTGAGACTATAGGGATTGTTTCGGCTTCTTGGATGATCATGGCGATATTCCTGTGCTTTTAGATAAATATCGATGTCCATCAGATCATAGGTGAATCCGTCCTGACGCAGGTAGAACATTCCATTTAGCAATCTACTCTGGTACCTAACAGCGGGATGCCATTGCCCGTGATTTGCAACAAATTCGAGATTTCTAGAATCGACCTCAGGTTCTTGAGCATGACAAATGCTGAAAGACAGCAAGATGATTAATGTGATCCAAGTCTTCAAAGGTGTGTAAGCAAAGATAGTTGTACTGTACACTATAAGACAATTGAGCTCTGTAATTAGTTGCTCATAAAGCTTAGGGCCTGAGCGCTAAGATATCCGGTAGTGGGGTTTTATATTCGCGGAAATTTAATGATGGAGCTTAACGAGCAACAAATTCAAAGGCGAGAAGCCTTAAAGGCTTTAGAAGAATTGGGCATAGATGCCTACCCAGCCGCTTTATTTCCCAAAGAATTTAGCAGTCTGGAACTAAAGCAAAAGTTTGAAGAGGGGGAAGAAGTGAGCGAACTGTCTTTTGCCGGCAGACTCATGAGAAAGCGCATTATGGGGAAAGCCAGTTTTGCACAATTGCATGACGAGAAGGGCAGCATACAGATTTATGTTAATCGCGATGAAATCTGCCCCGATGAAGACAAGACCATGTACAATACGGTTTTTAAAAAACTGTTGGACATTGGCGACATCATTGGAGTAAAGGGCTTCCTGTTTAAAACACAAACGGGAGAAACCTCTATTCACGTAAAAGAACTCAAGCTGCTTTCAAAGTCTTTGAGTCCACTGCCAATGCCCAAAGAGGTAGATGGCAAAATATTCGATGCCTTTACAGATCCAGAACAGCGTTATAGAAAGCGTTACGTGGATTTAATTGTAAATCCCAAGCACAGACAAACCTTTATTAAAAGGAGCAAGGCCATTGCTTCTATGCGGGATTTTCTAAATCAGAAGGGATACCTAGAAGTAGAGACTCCCATTTTGCAAAGCATACCAGGTGGTGCAACTGCTAAGCCTTTTGCCACCCACCACAATGCATTAGACATACCGCTCTATCTAAGAATTGCCAATGAATTATACCTAAAACGACTCATTGTTGGGGGTTACGAAGGTGTTTTTGAGTTTGCCAAGGACTTTAGGAATGAAGGCATGGACAGAACTCACAATCCGGAATTCACCCAAATGGAATTGTATGTGGCCTATAAAGACTATCAGTGGATGATGGACCTAACCGAAGAAATGCTTAGGAAAATTGCCATGGATGTTAACGGCACGGCTCAGGTTCAATATGCAGATAAAAGCATTGATTTTGGCAAACCTTTTGAGCGAATAAGCTTGTTTGGCGCCATTGAAAAGTATGCGGGAGTAGATGTGAGCCAGATGGACGAAGATGAATTGAGAAAAACGGCCAAGTCTTTCCATATAGAAATTGATGACAGCATGGGCAAAGGCAAGCTAATCGATGAAATTTTTGGAGAAAAAGTAGAACATCATTTGGTGCAGCCAACCTTTATTATGGATTATCCTGTAATTATGAGTCCTCTGACCAAAAAACACAGAGACAATCCAGAATTGACCGAGCGTTTTGAACTGATAATCAACGGCAAAGAGCTAGCAAATTGCTATAGTGAGTTAAACGACCCCATAGACCAGAGAGAGCGTTTTGAAGAGCAAAGCAAGCTT
>JAHEKB010000009.1:16854-21392 GCA_024638525.1 Bacteroidota bacterium | reverse complement strand
CTTGAATCAAGAGTCAGAAAGCCTAACTGAATTAGCTTGGTCAGGACAATATACCAAGCTGTTTTCTGCCCTAAAAAAATCCCCTTTAACTATGCTATTGCTTTTGGTTTTAAGTCTTATTTCAATGCTTAAGTTCCTTTCTTTATTCTTTCTTACAAAGAGGGATTTGCTCGATCAGTGGATGCTCATGTTCTGCGTGTTGTATTTTATTGGCATCGCTGGGCCCATAGGCGCTTTTAGGTTTATGATGCCTGCCATTATTCCATATCTGCTTCTTTCAAGCATCGGTCTGCACAGGCTATTGCTGAAGTTCCAAAAAGGTTCGAAAAGCTAAGACCCGTTCACCATATTTGGCCCTGGTCTTGGCTTGCAGATCAGCTGCAAACGTTTCCTGGTACTTTTTATATGCATCCCAACCTTCTAATCGGTATTGAATGGCATATGAACCGTGCTCGCTGCCTGGCCCTTCAAAAACCTTAAAGATCTCTGAGGATAAGAACAAGCCGGTTGCCATTACTTCAGGTATGTGAATTTCCTTTAGCCAATCTATGCATTCTGCTTCAATACTTGGCTCTATGGCTAGGGTTACATTATAAACTATCATTTTATGCTCTTGGGTGAAATTCTTGGATTATGCTTTTTAGATACGACCGATCTAAGTGCGTATATATTTCTGTCGTTGTTATTGACTCGTGACCCAGCATTTGTTGAACTGCTCTTAAATCTGCCCCGGCTTCTATCAAAACGGTTGCAAAACTATGCCTTAGGGTATGTGGGCTGACTTCTTTGTTTATACTGGCCTTTTGAGCGCAGCTTTTTATGAGTTTGAACACCGATACTCTGCTAAGTGGGCCTCCTCTCAAGTTTAGAATTAACAATCCTTCTGCATCTTTTTGAATAATTGGTACAGTCTCATTGCGCCATAGCAAGCAATTCCCAACCTGCACCATTGCCTTCTCTCCGATGGGTACCAAGCGTTCCTTGCTGCCCTTTCCCATCACCTTAACAAAGCCTTCGTCTAAGAATATGTCGTTGATTTTTAAGCTTATAAGCTCGCTCACTCTTAGCCCACAGGCATACAAGAGGGTGAGGATGGTTTTGTCTCGCTCTCCAGGTCGGCTGCTTAAGTCTATGCTTGAAATCATAGCCATAACTTCCTGGTGATCTAAAACTTCTGGTAGATGTTTAGGCAACTTTGGAGTTTCTATCATTTCCAAAGGGTTCTTAGTAAGAAGCTCTTCGGAGATAAGAAATTTATAGAACGTCTTTAGCCCTGAAATAATTCTTGCCGTGCTTCTTTTTGATAAGCCCGCTGTATCTAAAGCCTTGAGAAAGTCATATATCTCCTGCGGCTGGACAGTCAATAAGCTAGTGGAGCCAATGAAAATCCGAAGTTTATCGATGTCTCTCAAATATGAGGAAATGGTGTTTTCACTGAGCGAACGCTCCAAGCGCAAATGGTCTTGAAAATCTTCTAAAAGATCTCGATTTCTTATAGTTTTACCTCCAGACATTGAAGGACTTCTTTATTGTCAGCATCGTTTCGGTTGACCAAAACTACTATAGATGCTTTTGATAGGTCAATTTCCTTCGGAATAACAAACTCCCAACCTTTCTCAATTACGCGGCCCAATTCAGGTGAATCGTAAAGTGGGCTACCGTTGTAAGGGGTATACATGGTTCTCAACACATGTTGGTGAATGTATTCGTGATTGTCTCCTGTATCTGTTGACTGTGAGGCATGTAATTCATTTTCCAAAAGCATGATGCTCACGAATGCTTGGCTGCTCATGGCTTGATTAAAGGTGAATTTGCTTTGAACAATATAAGTGCTGTCGTCTTTCTTCTGCACCTCAACTTTAAGGTTTACTACTGATTTCAAGGGCAATTCATTTTGTACAGCACTGCCCCATAGCGCATGAACTTGATTGATTTGATTTTGTCCACTGTAAATCTTGCGATTCACTCCCCCTCCAGGCAAAGGTGGGCTCCCATATATGTTGGTGTACAAATTGGTCGACTGTTCTATTCTTAAATCTTCATCGCCAGAATGAGGAAAAGTGAGATTATTAGGCTGCTCTGTATACAAACCAACCACAACCACTCTATCTGGATTGTTGGATTTTAGGTTTTTTGCTTTGATGGCCGCATCGGGGCAGTTAGGGCAACGAACGCCCGTTAAATCTTCAATAAGAATACCCTTGTCTTGTGCGGGTTCTTGCAGGCTAGGTAATACGTAATTGGTATCTCTGAGCACCAAAGCACCGCTGCCGTAATCAATAGGAGGAGGTATCTCTTCACACCCAAAAGTCAAAAGAGCTACAACCGCTACTGCTGCAATCTTCCATTTAATCATGTTTCAAAAATATAGTTTAATGACAACAGAAGTTATGAGACCTTAAACTTTGACACCCAGCGTACGAAGTTCTTTGTCTCGCAAAGGTCTAAATTCTCCTCTTTGCATCCCCCTTCTTTCCAGTGTGTGAAATAAAACTCTGTCCAGTTTGATGACCCTTGCGCCTACACTTTCGAACATCCTTCTAATTATTCTATTCTTTCCTGAATGTATTTCTATACCATACCGCGGCTCTTTGTCCTCTTTCAATTCTGCCAATTGGTCAAAAAAGGATTCTCCATCTTCTAATTCAACTCCATTTACTAAGCTTTCCATTTCTTGTTTAGTAAGCGAGCGATCAAGCTTCACTTTATAGACTTTTTTAATCTTTTTGGATGGGTGGAGGAGTTTTTGGGTCAACTCTCCGTCATTAGTTATCAGCAATACACCGGTTGTGTTTCGATCTAGCCTACCCACTGGATATAAGTGTTGGTATTCCGCGGGCAGAATATCCATTACCGTTCGTCTGCCCTTCTCATCTTTTGTGGTACAAATTACGCCTCCTGGCTTATTCATAAGCAGATAGACCTTCTTCTCAGGGCTAATTATCTTGTTGTCTACCTGCACTTTATCGCTCAAGCTGACCTTTGTTCCCATCTCGGTAACAAGCTTTCCATTGACCTTCACTTTTCCTGCGCTAATCAGATCATCCGCTGCTCTTCGGCTACACAAACCTGAGTTTGAAATAAACCTATTCAACCTTATCTTTTCTTGTTCTGAGCTCAACAGCTCACTCTTTGATGTCTTATTATGACTACTCTTGGCAGTTCGTCTGGGTTTACGGCCTTTCATACCCCTCTTCTTTTTACAATTTTTGCAAAGTAAATCCGTTCTAAACGATAAGCTTTGATTTAATGCGAATACTCCTTGTATTGCTTCTTTTTAGCCAGCTAAGTTTGAGTGCAGTTACCACTGCGCCTATTGTTTTGCGCGCTTGCCTCAACAATAACGATTCAATCGTGACTTTAAGCTGGACTAATATCAGTGATGCTTGTGGCTCGTTTAGCCATTATATCATTTATGGAAATGAAGACCTTGGCCCATACGAGCAAATCGCCAATATTCCGTCCTTAGCCACTAATTCCCACAGTTTTAGCATCAATAACTTGAATAATAATAGAAGCTACTTTATTCGGGTATTCTTCTTGTGTGACCTCGCTGACAGTGCTAGTAGCAATATTGTCAATATTGACATCAGTAAACCCTCAACTTCTTCTTTAGATTCTGTGAGCTTTGATATTCTTACTCAAAATATTATCGCAGGATGGAAAGACAATCCAGCAGCCGACAGAATGGGCTATAGAATATATAGGTTTAGCTCGGGTATCAATGATTCCATTGGTGAAACATCCAACACTTCATATGTGGTGAGTACTGATCCAAATAATGTGTTTGATGTAACACTGTCTGCTTACGATAGTTGCTTATTGTTTTCACCCATTTCCGCTCCTCATCGACCCGTTGTATTAAACAGCAGCATAGACACCTGCCTTAAAGAAATCAGTCTTAACTGGACACTTTATAAAGGATGGTCAAGTATTGACTCCCAGGTTCTAATTGTCAATAAGAATTACCAAGGTTTCAGAAGACACAGCACATTAGGTTCTGCAATGACCGCATTAACTTTTTCTGACTTCTCGCTTGGAGACACGGTATGCTTTATTATTCGCAGCTATACTTCAGCGGGCACCATATCCTCCAGTTCTAACATATCTTGCATAGAAACTCGGGAATTTGAAGCCCCTAACTTCCTCTATCTCAGCCGTGTAAGTGTAAGCAATGTAGATGAAATTGAGCTAGACTGGAGAATCGATAACAGCAAAGACACCAGGAGGTTTGACATCTTACGTGCTGATAAACAAGGTCTTAGAACAAAAATTGACGATATTTCCTCAGGCTCTAATATACTTTACACTTACATCGATCAAGCTGTGGATGTAAATAGCCAATATTACAGTTATGAAATCCAAGCTTATGATCAGTGTGATCAGCGAATGATATCATCCAATATAGGGCACAGCATACACCTAACAATTGAAGATCTTCTAACATATAATTCATATATCAACTGGGATGGCGGGGTTGAACAATACGATATCGAATACTCAGAGTTCAGCCGTTCCACGTGGAACACCTATTTGAG
>JAHEKB010000009.1:0-16844 GCA_024638525.1 Bacteroidota bacterium | reverse complement strand
CCAAAGCAGATTTAAATAAACCAGACTCCGCTGCCTGCTATCGAGTTAATGCCATGGAGTATCCTAACTCTTATGGAATAAGTGCCAATAGCTACAGTAATGTAGTCTGTCTTGAGCCACCCTTTAGAGTTTATACCCCCAACAGCATCGTGCTCAGTGGTGAAAACAATCGTTTTATAGTTTTAGGAAGCGGGATAGATCATGCACAATCCTCTTTTGAAATATATAATCGATGGGGTGAAATGCTGGTACAAAACCCAACCGACCGCCCTTGGTATGGAGACTATTTGGGAAAACCGGTCCTTCCCGGCATATACGTTTATGTAATCAAGCTTAGAGGAACCAAAGGTGAGGTAGATATGCTAAAAGGCGTTCTTCGCATCATTGAATAATTTTAAACTAATCATACAACACAATAGTTTGCGCTACTCCGGTATTTCTCTTCCGACGGGCATTGATGCCTGCTTTAATCAGTTGAATATAGAGAAGCCGATTTGCTTCATTCTTTTAGATGACGAAGCGCTATTGAAAATGAATCGCGAGCTTCTTCAGCATGACTACTATACAGATATTATTACGCTCGACTATTCAGATGACCAGGACTATACTCACTCCGAGATATACATAAGTCTTGATCGCGTGGCTGAAAACGCCAAGAATTTTAATGTGCCCTTTGAGAACGAGTTACACAGAGTTTTTATCCATGGCATGCTTCATTTAGGAGGATTTAACGATAAAAGCGAGGAGGAAAAAGAAATAATGCGCGCTCAAGAGGATCACTATTTAGCTTTGCTGCGTTCCACGTGAAACATAAATTCAACACATATGATGTAATAGTTGTTGGAGCTGGACATGCCGGTTCTGAAGCAGCGCATATTGCAGCCCAAATGGGGTCGAGGGTCTTATTGGTTACAATGAACCTAGAAACCATTGCTAAAATGTCCTGCAATCCGGCCATGGGCGGAGTGGCTAAAGGTCAGATAGTCAGGGAAATAGACGCCCTGGGTGGAATGTCTGCAATCATATCAGACTACAGCACAATTCAGTTCCGAATGTTAAACCGCTCCAAGGGTCCCGCCATGTGGAGCCCAAGAACTCAGAACGATCGAGTGATGTTTTCCTTGAAGTGGCGTGAAGTTTTGGAACAAACGGCAGGTCTTGACTTTATACAAGACGCTGTTAATGAGGTGATTATAGACAAAGGGAGGGCGGTAGGTGTTAAAACTGGACTCGGACAGACTTTCTATTCTAAGGCTGTAATTGTCACCAGCGGCACGTTCATGAATGGCTTGATGCACATAGGTCAAAAGCAGCTAAAAGGAGGGAGAATGGGCGATAAGGCCTCATACGGAATAACTGAACAATTGGTGTCTCTTGGGATGGAATCTGGAAGGATGAAAACTGGAACGCCTCCGAGAGTAGATGGCCGAAGCCTTGACTATGGTAGAATGGATGAACAAAAAGGTGATGAAGAGCCTTCTTCGTTTTCTTTTAGGGTGCCTCATAAAACGGAAGTACAAAGAAGCTGCCACATTACCTATACCAATGAAGAGGTACATGATATTCTGAGAGAGCATTTGCACGAGTCCCCTTTGTTCAATGGCACAATAAAGTCAATCGGTCCGAGATATTGCCCCTCTGTAGAAGACAAGATCAACCGCTTTGCTGAAAAGGACAGGCATCAAATCTTTGTGGAGCCTGAAGGATGGAATACGGTTGAAGTATATGTCAATGGATTTAGTACTTCTTTGCCTCAGGAGGTGCAGGAAGAGGCTATTCGAAAGATTGTAGGTTTCGAAGAGGTTAGGATTTTTAGGCCCGGTTATGCCATAGAATATGATTTCTTTTATCCTACCCAACTGTCTCTTAGCCTGGAGACTAAGGCTATTGAAAACCTGTATTTTGCCGGCCAAATTAATGGCACCACAGGTTATGAAGAAGCGGCCTGTCAAGGGTTGATGGCTGGAATCAATGCACATTTAAAGATTAATGACCATGAGCCCTTTGTGCTGAGTAGATCAGATGCCTATATAGGGGTTTTAATCGATGATCTTATAAATAAAGGCACTGATGAGCCGTATAGGATGTTCACCTCAAGGGCTGAATACAGAATACTCCTTAGGCAAGATAACGCGGATCTAAGGTTAATGCCTAAGGCTTTTAAACTAGGCACTATTGATCAACAAACGTATTCCAAGCTTGAGCATAAGATTGCAGAGAGGGATGCCGCGCTGGATTTCTACAGATCCACAACTGTAAAACCCAGCGAGATAAACCCCATACTGGAATCTCTTGATACTCCGGGTTTGAACCAGAACTATTTTATTGACAAGGTGCTGTCCAGACCACAAATGAGCACGAATGAATTACTCAAAGTTGAACGCATTCAAGATGGGGTAGGGGCTTATGGATTTGAGGCTTTAGAACAAGCAGAAATAGAGGTAAAATACGAAGGCTATCTGAAGACAGAAGCTGAAAATGTATCAAAGATGGAGCGATTAGAACACATTCGAATTCCGAATGATTTTAACTTTAGTGCCGTCTCTTCGCTTTCTGCTGAAGCCAAAGAAAAGCTTACAAAAATCAAGCCTTCATCCGTCGGGCAGGCCAGTAGAATAAGTGGGGTTAGTCCCGCCGACATGTCGGTATTGTTAGTACATTTCGGCCGTTGAAATACTCTTTCTTCATATCTCTTTTTTTCATCCTTGCCTGTGCGACCGTCACACCTCCTGATGGCGGGCCAGTAGACACGGCTCCACCTAAAGTACTTTCAAGCTACCCAGATAGCGCACAGCTTAGTGTAAGTCCATCTTTTTTCTCCTTCACTTTTGATGAATATGTAAAGGCCAATCAGATTCAAGATTTGTTGATCATTTCACCCACCCTTTCGTCTAAACCAAAGACAGAAATAAAGAAGAAGACCTTATACATTCGATTTGATGATAGTTTAAAGTCAAACACCACCTATAGCGTTTCCTTAAGCGGCTGTATTCTTGACTACAACGAAGGCAATGTGCTTGCTAATCACCACTTAGCCTTTTCCACCGGTGAGGTGCTGGACTCTCTTAATTACTCCGCATTTATAAGGAATGCATACACTAAAGAGCCTTGTGGCGAATGTCTATTGCTGCTATATAATCACTCCAAGGACAGTGGTGCTCTTTTGTACAGGCCCACTTATTTAGCTCAGAGTAATGCAGCGGGTTATGCAACTATTCCCAATTTAGCAGAGGGTACTTATTGGGTGCAAGCGCTTTTAGATGAGAACAAAAATCTATTGCTGAACACCGACGAGCTCACCTCACTCAGAGAGCAAGTCTTTATAAGTGATTCTATTAAACAAGATACTTTCCAGGTGTTTCCGCATCAGCCTACCATTGAAAAGAAAATTAGTTATAAGATGCGCAGAGCAGGCGTCGCGCTGCTCACTTTTCAGCCGCCAATGACGTCTACGAATTTTTCTGTTGAATTGAATGGACAAGAAATCAATGCTGACTTTAATATGCTCAGAGATTCTGCCAAACTATATTTTGCAGCCAAAAGTGGAGACAGTATAACCTTAATAGTTCAATGGGATACGGTATCGCAATCTTTCTCAGATATAATAAAAGAAGTTAAACCATATTCTAAGCTAAAATACAGCCTCAAGAATGACATCTTACAACTTGAAAACTACCATCAAATCTCAATGTTTGATAGCAGCAAGATCATCTTAAAAGAAGACAGTACTATATTCAATATAAAGGAGCATACCTTTAATGGCAATACGGTTAACATTCGCTTAAATCAAACACCAAGCAAGAAGTTGTCAATTCGTTTGTTAGACTCAGCGATAACGAACCTCAACGGGCAAATAAATAGATTAGATAGCAGTGTAGTTGATGCATACAATCCGGAGAGTTCATCCTTGACCCTGGACTTAAAGTTGAGTACGGATGGCCTTTATATTGTGCAACTCATTAAAAGAGAAAAGATAGTCGATCAAAAACAGATACGGAGCTCACAAAAAATCAATTATGAAGGGCTTGGTGTCGGCAGCTACAGCTTCAGAATCATTATGGACACGAATGAAAATTCCATTTGGGATACAGGTAATTATTTGAATTCCTTAGCTCCAGAACCCCTTATACTTTCTGAAAGTACAGATCTGCGTCCAAACTGGGATAAAGAGCTAATAATCAGCTACTAAAATCGTAATAACAATTTGTGGATAGCCTTGTGGACTTCTATAGAACAAGTAGGTAAAATGGCTAGTAATACAACTTATCATCAATCCGCTTTAATCTATCAACCGCTCATATGTCTTTAAGCACAAGATTATACACAGCTGGATAATTAACATAAGTCTGTTAATTCAGCATATATCCTTCGGAGTACAACTTATTAATAATCTATGTATAAGGTACTTAACAAAGATTAGCTTGTTAATTAGTTGTTAAGTTCGATTGATACAAATAAAAATGAGAACAAATCCACAGAGTATTAATTACTACTATCATTAATATTTAAAATCTATTTAATTAATAATGGTTTGGTGCAAAAGCATTGATGAGATAATTGATATGAAGTTTATTTGCAATCCAATGCAGGACAAAATCAAGGAAATACGTGAGCAATCAAATGCATTTGAGATAATAGACCTCGAATCAGCTGAACAGTATCGTTTGAAATTCTTGGTGAAAAAAGGATTGATCAATCTGTTGTTTCAGGAGTTTAGAAGCGTTGAACCAGAAAAGAAGAAAAAGTTTGGGGCTGAACTCAACGTATTGAAAAAAGAGCTGGAATCCAAACACAAAGAGGGTCTTCAATCCCTGAATAAATCCGAATCAAATGAGGACAATACAAGTCTAGATCTTCCGGCCTACTTCAACGATTTAGGCTCACGGCACCCCATAAGCCATACGATTGAGCATATGACAGAGATTTTTGAGCGCTTGGGCTTTGATGTTGTAAGCGGTCCTGAAATAGAAGACGACTGGCATAATTTTAGCGCGCTGAATTTTCCAAAAAACCATCCGGCGAGAGATATGCAGGACACCTTTTTTGTTGATAAGGATCACGCCTTAAGGACACATACATCTTCTGTTCAAGTGAGGCTTATGGAAAACACCAAACCTCCAATACGTTCAATAATGCCAGGAAGGGTTTACAGAAATGAAGCTATTTCGGCTCGTTCAAATTGCTTTTTTCATCAAGTAGAAGGTCTGTATATAGACGAAGAAGTAAGTTTTTCAGATCTCAAACAGACCTTGTATCAATTTGTACAAGAATTTTTTGGCCCAGACACTAAAGTTCGTTTTCGCGCATCCTATTTTCCATTCACTGAACCTTCTGCAGAAATGGATATTTACTTAGGCTTAGAAACAGAATCAGATGCCCGGCTGACCAAAGGTACCGGTTGGCTTGAAATACTGGGCTGTGGTATGGTAGATGTAAATGTGCTTGAGAATTGCGGTATAGATCCCTCTAAATACACTGGCTTCGCCTTTGGTTTAGGAGTAGATAGAATTGCTATGTTGAAATACGGAGTAAAAGACCTGAGGACTTTCTTTTATAACGACAAGAGGTTTCTTTCTCAGTTTTCCTCATTATAAACCCAACTCTCTTTTCATAGAGTCGTATCTTTCCTGATCCTCTTCAAGCTGTTCTTCAACTTGTTGATCCATTTCTTCTTCCGTCATTTCGATATCAGAATTATCCGTGTCAGGTGCTGCATTACATGCTAACACGAAGCAAACAAGCAAAGCGTACAATACAAATTTCATAAAGTAAAGGTATAAAAAAAGGGGCCCTTGGCCCCTTGTGTTTTTTTAAATGCTTAATTTAGTTAGCAACTTCTTCAGCAGCATCACCAACAGCATCAACAGCACCTTCTACAGCATCAACTGCATCTTCAGCAGCATCAACAGCATCATTAGCCGCATCTTCTACAGCATCAACTGCACCATCAGCAGCATCAGCCGCATCTTCCACAGCATCAGTAGCTTCAGCTTCAGCATTTTCAATTGCTTCGTCAGCACCATCTTCGGTGTCTTCAGTAGCATTGTTACAAGCTACGATTCCGAATACAGAAACGATAGCAAATAGAGCAATAACTTTTTTCATTTTACGCGTATTAAATAAGTTCGAAATAATTTTAAAGGTGGCGAATATACTAATTCTTAGGAACTTATCACTTTTTTCTAAAAAATAATCGTATGGGAACCCCTTTAAAATCATAGCTTTCCCTCAATTTATTCTCCAAAAATCGCTTGTAGCTTTCTTGTATGTACTGGGGCAAATTGCAAAAGAAAGCGAATGAAGGGCAACGTGTCGGAAGCTGCGTCACATACTTGATCTTGATGTATTTTCCTTTGGTGGCTGGAGGCGGTTTACGGGCTATTATATCCAATAAATAGTCATTGAGTTTAGACGTACTGATCTTTCTATTCATGCTGGCATAAACTGCCATTAGCGAGTCAAGAGCCTTTAACAACCTTTTTTTGGTGAGCGCTGAAACAAAGTGGATTGGCACATCTGTAAAAGGAGCAATTTTGGAATGTATGTATTCAGTATAGGCTTTGACACTATGGGTATCCTTGTCTATTAGATCCCACTTATTAACTAAAATAACGATTCCTTTTCCATTGCGCTGGGCCAGACCAAATAAGTTCAAATCTTGAGATTCAACCCCTCTTTCAGCATCAATCACTAAAGCTACGACATCCACATTTTCAATGGCCTTAATGCTTCTCATGACAGAATAGAACTCAATATCTTCACTGACCCTGCTTTTTTTGCGAACACCCGCAGTATCAACCAAATACAGGTTGTGGTTAAATGCGTTATAACGGGTATATAGGGTGTCCCTTGTTGTACCGGCAATTTCAGTAACGATGTTTCTTTCTTCACCTAAAAGGGTATTGCAAATGGTTGATTTGCCAACATTAGGCCTACCGACGAAGGCAATTTTAGGCACCCCATCCTCGTATAAATCAACTTCACCGTCTGGCAGTTCCTTTACTACTTCATCCAACAATTCACCGGTACCGCTACCCGTGATGGATGAAACGGCATACAAATGCTCAAAGCCCAATGAGTAGTAAGTGTTGGCCATGAATGCTCTTTCGTCGTTATCTGCTTTATTGGCAACCAAGAACGTTGGCTTATCCAAGCGGCGAACTATTTGAGAGAATGCAATGTCTAATTCCGTAGGCTCTGCAGTAGCATCAACCATGAAAAGGATCACGTCTGCTTCTGCCATTGCAGCAACGACCTGTTCTCGGATATGCCTCTCAAAAATATCTGAGCTTTTGTCTACATATCCGCCGGTGTCAACCACAGTAAAATCTTTACCCACCCAATCGCTTTTGCCGTAGTGCCTATCTCGGGTAACTCCACTAGAATTATCTACGATGGCTTTTCGTTGCCCAATCAATCGGTTGAAAAGAGTGGACTTTCCAACATTGGGTCTTCCTACTATTGCAACTATCCCCGCCATTAATCTTTTATGTAGCCGAACCGCTTGAGTTGAACTTCATCTTTCCTCCAGTTCTTTCTAATTTTTATGGACAAACCAAGGAACACCTTTTTCTTCAAAAAGGCTTGGATCTTCTTCCTAGCCTCTGTTCCCAATTTCTTGATAGATTGCCCACCTTTTCCGATAACAATGATTCGCTGAGAATCGCGCTCTAAAAACACCGTGGCTCTTATTCGGTCAATTTTTTCGCTTTCTTCATATTCATCTATCACTACTTCGGCAGAGTAGGGAATTTCCTTCTTGAACTGACTCAGCATCTGTTCCCTGATCATCTCGGTAACTAGAAAGCGCACATTCTCATCTGAAATGATCTCCGGATCGTAATAGGGAGGATGTTCCGGTGCAAGTTCCTCCAGTCGCTGAACCAGACTTTCCAAATTAAATTTTTCTAAAGCAGATACTGGAAAAACATCTTTGGTGTTAAATGCAGATTGCACTTCGGTAATTCGCTGGCTTATTAATTCTTGATCGCTGAGATCCACCTTGTTTAGAGCGACGATTATAGGCGTTTCGGAAAGTTTTGCATACTCCTTTAACTGTTCAATGGCCTTTGGATTCTTGACATCCAGAACAAAAAGCAATACGTCGGCATCTTCAACGCTTTCTTTTACTGCTTTCATCATCTGATCTTGAAGCAGATATGCCGTATCATTTATAATTCCAGGGGTGTCAGAGAAGACGAGTTGCAATCCGGGAGCATTGAGAATTCCCTTAATCCTGTGGCGCGTGGTTTGCGCTTTTTTATTAGTGATCACGAGCTCCTCGTCCAACATGGCGTTGAGCAAGGTGGACTTACCTGCATTAGGCAAACCTAAAATGCTTATGAATGCGGACTTAAACAAGGCCGCAAAGATGACCTTTTATTTCTGATAAACAGCGATGACCTCTGCTTTGGTCAAAGTAGTTACAGGGCCTGTAGTTTCTGACTGCTCAAAGGGAAACTTCACCTTGATTCTGTTCTCAGAGGACTCAAGAACTTCAAAGGTTTCATCCTTTCCACTAGAACTCAAAACGATATTCTCATCCGTGTCTAAAGACCATGTTCCTGATCCAGTTCCGGCTATTGGGATAGTTTGAGTCGTTGTTTGACCAGCAATGACTATAGTCATTACGCTGTTGTATGATGATATATTGCTGTAGCTTTTAGGACTATCGGTAAAAGTAATCATGCCAGTGACGTCCTCGCCAGTAGCAGTGAATGTTGAGGTTTGAAAGCCGTTTACAGAAATGGTTCCATTTTGTTGGCTAATTTCTGTCAGTGTCCACGTACCAACTATCCAATCTTCCAGGCTTTCTTGGCTTTGATTGGAATTTGTAGGCTGATCTACTTCTTTACAAGAAGAGCACAATAATGCGCTCAGCGCTAAAAGAATCAACAACTTTCTCATGATGCAAGTTTACAAATTATGTTTCGCGATGTGACATTTAAATAAGAGCGTTAAACTTCTTCTTTAACCGCGGCTCTTATTATCCAATTACCGTTGACTGATAGTGTTGAATTTGCTTTCCAGGTACCCAAGTCATTTACCTTAATCCAATTTCTGTTTTGCTTTGTGTCGCTCCCGTCATCAACAGCCACTGATGGTGCTCCGGCTTTAGTCATTTGAATACCAACACGGAAACTGCCATTTTCGAACCGGATGTTTTCCGAGCTGAGGTTAATGCTTTGCATATCTATTGAGCCCTGTAAAGTATACGTCTTACTAAACACTGTCATGCCTGGATTTGAAGTTCCATTGTCTTCGTATATAAGCAATTTTATGTCTCTAGTTTCAGAACTTCCCCCAAACAACAGGCTCACACTTTCTATGGTATATGGGTTAACCAAAGGGCCAAAAGTGGCTCCTGCGATTTCGTCCTTGTCAAATCCAAGTTGAAAGCTGGGAAGGTCACCAGAACTGTAAGTGTCATTTTGAAATGTGGTGTCTTTGGTACTAGCAGAGTCTTCCTTTTTACAATTTGTAAAAAAGAAGCATGCTATTAGAATCAAGAGCAAATATCTTTTCATAATTATAAGGTTTAGGAACCATAAATATACACTTTCTATTTGTTCATCAAATTCCATAACTAAAAGATGCAGATAGCTCTTATATTTGAGCTAAATGTTCAAAAACCAATTGAGCCTTGTATACCGAATAACAACTGTCTTGCTGTTTGCATTGTTTATCAATGCAGCATGCCCTTTTAATTTTATTTCTCAAGACTTGGTTTCTATTGAACTCAGCGAAAAAACTTCAGAGAAGGAATTGGAAAAAGAAATGGATGAGGACATGATGAATCACGATCCTTGTCCCAACCTGAAAACCCCCTACTTCTACAGTGCAGCATGGCAAGTCGGGCCTGTTTTATCAGCAGTACACTTTCAAAAAACTCCGACCCCCCCGCCAGAAGCTTAAGCTTCGCGCGCTTTCAGTCTTTACACTTTTAACACATAAATAAATACTTCATGAAACAACACGGATTCTTTTCATCCATAAAATACGATTTGCCAGCTTCTATAGTGGTTTTCTTGGTTGCCATGCCTCTATGTCTTGGCATAGCGCTTGCCTCCGGCGCCCCCCTTTTCTCAGGAATAATTGCAGGGATTGTGGGCGGTATAGTCGTAGGTATGCTCAGCGGATCTCCACTTGGCGTGAGTGGCCCAGCAGCAGGACTAGCTGTTATAGTACTAACCTCTATTCAAGACCTGGGAAGTTTCGATATCTTTCTCTATGCGGTAGTGATTGCCGGCATTATTCAGCTGGTTTTTGGCTTCTTAAAGGCGGGAGTAATTGGCTACTATTTTCCATCCTCAGTGATCAAAGGGATGCTTTCGGGTATAGGAATAATTATCATACTTAAGCAAATACCCCATGCCTTTGGTTATGACAAAGATCCAGAAGGAGATTTTGCATTTGCTCAGACAGACGGCCATAATACCTTTAGTGAGCTTTCTTATATGTTAGATGGTATCAGCCCCGGAGCGATAATCATTACTGCGGTTTCAATGGCGATACTTATTCTTTGGGAACAGTCTTTTATGAAAAAGCAAGCGATCTTCAGCATTATACAAGGGCCACTTGTTGCAGTTTTGGCGGGAGTTGCGTTGAATATATTCTTTAGATCTAAGTCAGAGTATGCCTTGAGCACTGACCAGGTAGTGAATATACCTGTTGCTGAATCCATAGGTGGTTTCTTTCAACAGTTCACTTTTCCAGACTTTAGTCAATGGAACAACTCTGAAGTTTATATAATCGCCTTTACCATAGCGGTAGTAGCTAGCTTGGAAACACTACTTTGTGTCGAGGCCACAGATAAATTAGATCCACAGAAGCGGGTAACGCCTACAAACAGAGAGCTCAAATCTCAAGGCATTGGAAATATCCTTTCAGGAATGATTGGGGGCCTACCTGTTACCCAAGTAATTGTCAGAAGTTCAGCCAATATTCAATCAGGTGGAAAATCAAAGTCCTCGGCTATCATTCATGGATTCTTGCTATTGATTACTGCGATGGCAATTCCAAAATTGATCAACCTTGTTCCCTTGGCAAGTTTGGCAGCCATCTTATTGTTAGTGGGTTATAAATTGGCTAAACCGTCTTTGTTCAAGGAAATGTATAAACAGGGGAGGTCGCAGTTCTTGCCTTATCTGGTAACAATAGTTGGTATTATCTTTACTGACTTGCTCATTGGAATTGCGCTCGGAGTGGTAGTTGCAGTATTCCATATACTTTGGAACAATTTGAAACTGCCTTATCACTATTATCCCGAAGAACATAAAGAAGGAGACCCCATTACCATTAAACTGGCAGAGGAGGTGAGCTTTTTGAATAAGGCCAGCATACTGCAAACACTCAATCATTTACCGGATAATTCCAATGTGATTATAGATGCGCGCAAAACGAGAAGCATACATCCGGATGTAACGGAGATTATAGAAGACTTTAAGGCGAATGCAATGAGTAGAAATATTCAATTAGAGCTTTTAAGTCCAGACGGAGACAAGCTCGAGAATCCCGTCACCAAATTTGGAAAGAGCATGGAAAAAAGAACTAGACGAGGTTCTAAGGAAGACTTAAAGGAAATTGAAATCAACTAACGACATGAACAACCAAACAACACAGAACAAGGAAAGCCAAAACGCGATCAGCCCGCAGAAAGCTATAGAGATGTTAAAGCTAGGCAATGAGCGTTTTATTCAATCAAAACAACTAGAGCGGAAGCTGCATCAGCAAATAATGGAAACCAGTGGAGGGCAATGGCCGTTTGCGGCTGTCTTGAGCTGCATTGATTCTAGGGTGCCAGTAGAGACTGTTTTCGACCAGGGGATAGGTGATGTTTTTAGCGCGAGGGTTGCAGGGAATTTTGTGAATGATGACATTTTGGGAAGCTTGGAGTATGCCTGTAAAGTGGCTGGCTCTAAAGCCATAGTCGTTCTTGGACATTCTTCTTGTGGCGCTGTAAAAGGAGCTTGTGACCATGTCGAACTGGGAAAAATCACTGGAATGTTGGCTAAACTTATGCCGGCAGTTGATGCAGTCAAGGGTTTTGAAGATGACAGGTCATCCGCCAATGACGGCTTTGTTCAAGCAGTGGTAGAAGAGAATGTCAATCAGACCGTTGCAAATATCCTAAGTCAAAGCGAAATTTTGAGGGACATGCACCGATTGGGAGAGATTGAAATTGTTGGAGCCGTATATGACGTTGCCAGTGGCAGGGTCAATTTCAGCTAAAGGAGTCTAGAGCAGATTTATAGGTCTCCAAAGCTCTTTTCCTGGCCATGGAATGATCCACCATGGGTTTTGGGTAGGATTCGGAATCTATTTCAGGCACCCATTTTTTTATGTAGTTTTGATTTGGGTCAAATTTCTTTTCCTGACTAGAGGGGTTGAATACTCTGAAATAGGGCGCAGCATCGCAACCTGTTCCGGCGGCCCATTGCCAATTCCCATTGTTTGATGCCAAGTCATAATCAAACAGTTTTTCTGCGAAATAGGCCTCTCCCCATCTCCAATCAATCAACAGGTGTTTACAGAGAAAACTGGCCACTACCATTCGCACCCTATTGTGCATATATCCTGTGGCATTCAACTCTCTCATTCCGGCATCGACGATAGGATAGCCAGTAGTACCTAAACGCCATTTGGTAAATTCTTCCTTCTTATTGCGCCAAGGGATGTAATCGTATTTGCTGCGGAACGACTGGTTAACAACTTTTGGAAAATGATACAGGATTTGCGTAAAGAATTCTCGCCAAATCAACTCGGAAATAAAGACGCTGTTGGTGTCTATATGCTTCCTAAAAAGAGAGCGTATACTGATAGTACCAAAGCGAAGGTAAGGGCCATAATGAGTCGTTCCATCTACAGAGGGAATATCTCTGTGTTTATCGTAGTCCGCAATGGTATTTGGATTAGCTTTTGGCGGATCCAAATCGCTCTTAGTAAAGCCAAATTCTGAAAGTTCCGGAAAAGTAGTTTCATGATTGTACCAGCTTCCCTCACACAAAAACTCTTGATAGTGCTCAGGTTTTAAAAGACTCAAGTACTTGTTCTTATATGGGGTATATACGGTATAGGGGTTTCCATCCTCTTTGACAACATCATTTTTGGCATAGATGACTTGATCTTTTAAAGAATGGAATGCAATCCCTTTACTGTCGAGAAGGCTTTTAACTTCCCGATCTCTTTGTTTGGCATACGGCTCATAGTCTTCATTGGTGTAAACGGCAGAAAGGTCGTAGTCCTCAAGCAGTTTTTGCCAGATAGTAAGCGGGTCTCCATACAATACTAAAAGATCTCCTCCGAGGTCTTTGATTTGTTTTTTGAGACTTTTTAGCTCACGGTGAATAAAGCTGACCCTATGGTCTTTTTTTGGCAAATCATCCAGAATGTTCTTATCGAAGATGAAAAGAGGAAGCACATTGGACGAAGAATCCAATGCACGAGAAAGAGCGTGATTGTCTTTTATCCTTAAGTCTCTTCTAAACCAGTGAACGCTGACCTTAGCCATTGTACTTACCAAATCTTTTTTCTAAAGCAGATTTACGGTAGGCGAAGATTTCTTTCAGCTTTGATCTGATTATGAATTTATTAGCGATGGCTCCTAGCACCCCAAATGGCGGTTGATAGGACACAATATCGCTCATCAAAACTCCACCCTCTATGGGCTCTATATGATGTTGGTGATGCCATAGGGAATAAGGACCAACTCGTTGTTCATCGATAAAGAATTGCTTGTCAACCACTTGTGTAATTTCAGTAACCCAAGTGGTTTTAATTCCAAGAAGAGGACTCACTTTATAGCTTATAATCAAGCCCGGATACATCTTTTCGGGACTATCAGAAGTAATATCAAAGCCCATATAATCTGGGGTGATCTCCTTGAGGTTAGCAGGAGATGAGATGAAATCCCACACATCATCAATATTGGCATTGATTTTTTGAGATCGCTTGAATTGATAGAATGCCATTTTATGACTCCAATTGTTCCATTTGCTCCAAAATCTCCTGTGCTTGCGCAAAAACGCGATCACTTTCCGTACGGTTTACCTTTGACAGCTCATAGGATTTTTTCAAGAGCCGCTCGTATTCTTTGTTGAGCTTGTCTTTTTTGCTGCTTTTCTTAAATAGTTTTAACATAATTATTTGTTTAAGCTTGATAGTCCACCGTCTACATGCATTATCTGTCCAGTAATCCAACTTGATTTATCTGAGAGCAGAAACCTGCTGACTTCAGAGATATCTTGTGGTTCGCCAATGCGCTGCATGGGGTGCCTATTTGCGTTTGCGTTTATCTTGTCTTCAGAATTTAGTAATCGATCTGCCAAGGGTGTTCTTGTAATTGATGGGGCTACCACATTTACCCTGATAGAGGGGGCCCACTCTGCGGCAAGGGATCTTGCCAGGCCCTCGATGGCCCCTTTTGAACTCGCAACTAAAGAATGAAAATTAAACCCTTTCTGCACTGCTATTGTGCTGAACAATACTACAGATGGATTTTCGGCGGCCTTGAGTTTGGGGTAGCATTGTTGCAAACTCCTTACAGCCCCTAATACCTGTAGTGAATAATCTTCTATAAATGCTTCGGCTTTAATTCTGTGAAAGGGGCTCAAAGCAATTGCCCCAGGGCAATAAACCAAGCCGTCTAGAGATGCGGGAAGCTGGTCAATATCTAGATCGTCTTCCACGGCATTATACTTAAATTGAACTCCTTCAAGATCACTTTGAACTCCGCTCCTAAAATAGGTAGAGAAAACGGAATGACCTTCATTTTGAAGATCCAGAGCGATTTGCTTGCCAATTCCTGAGGAAGCTCCAATTACTAGGTAATTTGCCATACTTATTCAACAAACAGCGAGCAGATGAGTTTGTGTTTATCCAAGCAAAAACACCTTAATTAAAGCAGCTTTGATCGATTTTATCCATTGCCCCAACCTCAAAGCCCAATTCTTCAGCTTTCTTGAGCAAAGCCTCGTAATCAGTTTGATTCATTTGAGGTGATTTTGATAGAATCCAGAGAAATTTCCTGCTGGGAGAGCCTACCAGGGCTTGTGTGTAGTCGGGGTTGATGGAAAGAACGAAGTAATCTCCTGCAAACGGCCAGAAAAACCGCACTTTAATTTCTGCAGCGCGACTTTTATTTGGAGCCCAGGCCACACCCGTTATATCTTCCCACTTATCTTTTTCCGCCTTATAGCCTTTATTGACCACCTTTATCTTTCCGTTGGTTTTGAGACTATATGTCGCGGTAACACAGCTGAGTCCTTTTTCAAAACCATTGGGCAGTCTTGCTATTTCGTGCCAGGTGCCGAGATAATTGTCCGTGTTAAAATTTTGGACTGTAGGCAATTCAGCCTCAGAACCACAAGATAGAAGTGCCATGGCAATTATGCTTATGATGAGCTTATTCATTGTTCGGCGAAGTTAGCGTCTTAAAGCACGAAGTTGTTGAGCATCGTCAGAAAGATACTTGATTTACAATATGAAGGGAACGCCTTGTCAAAAGATGATAATATACTATCTTTGCACTCCAAATATCGCGGGATGGAGCAGTGGTAGCTCGTCGGGCTCATAACCCGAAGGTCACAGGTTCGAGTCCTGTTCCCGCAACTTTAAAGAGTCTCGCCTTCGGGCGGGACTTTTTTATGAAACATTTAACACCGCTAGTGAACATTCTACCATGCTGTTAGCTATAATTCATTAGAATTAAGGATGTATTCGGTATATGTGCTTTTTTCCATGCGGTGTAACAGGATTTATATAGGAATGACAGGTAATTTGCCTCAAAGGATGCTATCTCATAATCAGCTGGGGACAAAAGGTTTTACTACTAAATGCAGGCCTTGGCAAATTGTTCATCGCGAGGATATTATTGACAAGGGGAAAGCAAGAAATCGAGAATTGCAGTTGAAGTCATCCAGAGGGCGAGCGTGGATTTATAAGAAGCTCGAATCATCGGGGCTCATATCCGTCGATTGACGGACACAGGTTCGAGTCCTGTTCCCGGATCCGTCAGCTGACGGACTCGCCTTCGGGCGGGACTCTTTTTATTTTTTCTTTTATGAAAACAAAATCAAAGAGTATTAGAAGGTGGTGAGGCCGGGCTCTTTTCTGTCAGCACAGCCTTTACCTTCGCAATGGCTTAAACCTTCGCACAAAAAAAGCCCTCTTGTAGAATAAGAGGGCTTTTTTGATCACTGATTAGGTGATTATACCAATTACCTAAGCTTATAGTTTGATAAACTTAATATTACCCAATGTCTGAGCATTTTCTGTTAGTATCACTTGGTACGCTCCTGGTCTCAATGAACTGATGTCTATTGAGTTTAGGTCATTGATAGACGTTTCTACGACTACCCTTCCAGTGATATCCAATATCTGTGCGTCCATTCCTCTGGTGTCAAGCCCTTTGATCTTAATCGTGTTTTGAGCTGGATTTGGGTATAGGACAAAATTCTCGTTATTAAACTTCGGCGTTGATGCTGTTGATGCTGAAGGCAATTCTAATAGCTCTCCACCGCCAGCAGTTGCTACGTACAAGCCAAAAGCAGCTCCATCGCTATTGTTCGCTGGGTTAAAGAAGCCAGATGCTACCACAACCAGTGCTTCACCCTCTAAGGTCAATGTCGCTAAAGGTGCATCGAAAGCCGCAACTGCCGCTCCTCCTGTTGAATCTCTAATGACCAGAGTATAATCATCAGTTGGAAGCTCTAAGTATCCTGCGTAATCTCCGAAGCATGCATTGTTTACCAAGTTGCCGGCACCAACTGCATCTACGTCAACGCAAGGTGCATCTGTAGAACCGTGATGAACCAAGACGTCTGTATTCGTTGAATTGGATGCTG